>NZ_JAAGOU010000078.1:0-2659 GCF_010500775.1 Salipiger sp. PrR002 | reverse complement strand
TGTGCAGCGACACCGCTGGTGAAACAGCGCGACATTGCAGGTGGTGATTTTGGGGGAAGCGGAAGCCGGGCGTAGCCCGGATGTAGCTTCCCCCAAAATCTCGCGCGGGTTTACCCCGTGCGGTTGGCGGTGACGGCGGTCAGGGTGGTCCGATCTTCGACGACCAAGAAGAGGATCGGATGCCCGGCCGTTTCATCACCGACCGACAACACGAGGATTACATGACCCTTCGACAGCATCACACGCAAAAGATTGCGGCAGCCAAAGCCGGCTTCAGTGTCAGCACCGGAGCCCGGATCGAACGTGACCCCCGCCCTCCATCTCAGAAACGACGTGAGCGCCGGCACGGAGGTGGCAAGCCCGACCCTTTGGCCGGCCTGTGGGATGAAGAGATCGTTCCGCTGATCGAAGCGACACCGGGCCTTCGGCCGATCGCGGTGCTCGAGGAGATGCAGTACCGTCATCCGGACCGGGACCTGAGCTCTGCGCGCCGCACCTTGGAGCGCCGGATGCGGCTTTGGCGCGCCGAACACGGGCCGGACAGGGAAGTGATCTTCCGCCAGTCACACCCGCCGGGACGGGAGGGCATGTCAGACTTCTTCGACGCGCGCGCGCTCGGCGTCACGATTGCCGGAGTGCCCTTGGCGCATCGGATCTATCACTTCACCCTGGTCCACTCGGGCTGGGAGCATGCCGAGGTGGTGCTTGGCGGCGAGAGCTACACCGCCTTGGCTGGCGGATTGCAGAACGCCCTATGGCTTCTCGGCGGCGCCCCGCGCGAACATCGGACGGACAGCTTGTCGGCCGCCTTCGCCAATCTCGATCGGGATGCTCGAGAGGACCTGCGCAGACGCTATGATGCGCTGTGTGCCGACTACGGCATGGAAGCGACCCGGAACAATCGCGGCATTGCACACGAAAACGGGTCTATCGAGAGCCGGCACGGACATCTCAAGACCCGCTTGGAGCAGGCCCTGCTGCTGCGTGGCAGTCATGACTTCGATGAGTTGGACGACTGGCGACACTTCGTTGCCCAGGTCGTCGCGCGCCACAATGCACGGCATCGGGACCGCCTGAGGGTCGAACGGCCACATCTGCAGCCTCTTCCGGCGCGCCGTAGCTGTGATTACGACGAGGCGCGCGTGAGGGTGACCTCGTCGGGCGGCTTCGTGTTCCGAAAGGTGTTCTACACCGTTCACTCTCGCCTGATCGGCTACGAGCTGAAGCTACGCATCTTCGATGATCGCCTGGAGCTGTTCCTCGGCGGCACACCCCTCGAGACCCTACCGCGCGGGCGCCCGCCTGCCGGCGGGCGTGGGGGTCATGGCTATGTCGTTAGCTACCATCACGTCATCCACAGCTTGCGGGCCAAGCCTCAGGCCATCGCCAATCTGACCTACCGCGACGCGCTCTTCCCTCGCACTGAATACCGCCGATGCTGGGACGCGCTGACGGCTGCCGGACCGCTGCGGCAAGCCTGCCGGATCATGGTCGACCTGCTGTGGCTCGCCCATGATCAGACCTGCGAGGCGGAATTGGCCGCGGCCCTCTCGGCAATCCTTGCCCGAGGCGAACTTCCGGTCCTCGGGGACCTGCGCTCCCGCTTCACGCGGACCGAAGGCGATGGTGGGCCCGATGTCCCGGTCTGCATCCCCTCTGCCGGCAGCTACGATGACCTGATCCAGGGTCGGGGAGCGGCCGCATGAGCATGACCGTGGAAACCGCAACACTGCCGACCCTACTGACGGCGCTCAGGCTGCCCACGGTCGCCCGCCTCTGGCCGGAGTTCTGCACCCGTGCCGACAAGGAGGGTTGGCCGGCCGAACGCTTGTTGGCGGCGCTGTGCGAACTGGAACTGAGCGAGCGGGAACAGCGCCGCATCCAACGCCATCTTGCCGCGGCAAGGCTGCCACAAGGGAAAACGCTCGACGCCTTCGACTTCCTGGCGGTACCCACCTTGAGCCAGGCCCGCGTCAGAGCGCTGGTCGAAGGCGACAGCTGGCTGCAGGCAGGGCACAATTTGCTGGCCTTCGGCCCGCCCGGCTCGGGCAAGACGCACCTCGCGGGGGCCATCGGATACGAACTCATCCAACGAGGGTACCGTGTGCTTATGGCAAGGACGTCGGACCTGGTCCAACGCCTGCAAGTGGCGCGGCAGGACCTGGCGCTCACTCAGGAGATCGCGAAGCTCGACAAGTTCGACCTGCTCATCCTCGACGACCTGTCGTACGTGCGAAAGGATCAGGCCGAGACCAGTGCCCTCTTCGAGCTCATCTCCGCACGATACGAGCGGCGCTCTATCATGATCACGGCCAATCAGCCGTTCAGTGGTTGGGACGCCATCTTCCCCGACAGGGCGATGACCATCGCCGCCATCGACCGGCTCGTCCACCATGCGACAATCTTCGAAATGAACGTCGAAAGCTACCGACGCCGTGCCGCCTATGCCGCCGCGACATCGCTCAACGACATCGAAGATGACCGCGACAAACAACAGCCCGAAAAGGAGACCGCCACAGCGAAGGACAACTCGCGGCCAGCGACATTGAGCAGCGACATCGAAACTTGATCTGACGGCCGCAAACCGGCACCGTCAAAAAACGTCACCGTCATCCACCTGCGATGTCGCTCAGCACTCAACTGCGATGTCGCGCCACAA
>NZ_JAAGOU010000077.1:0-2733 GCF_010500775.1 Salipiger sp. PrR002 | reverse complement strand
GTATGCGCCGTTTCCGCCCCATTGATTTGGGACGTTTTTGCCGTGTGACGTCTCTGCCAGAAGATCTGTGGACAGAGACGGAGATTTTTCATGGCGGATGTCGGGGATGAGTATGTTGGGCGGTGCGAGGTTGTCGAGCCACGCCGCGGGAACCGGCGTTGGCCCGTCGATGTGAAGGCGCGGATTGTTGCGGAGAGCTTTCAACCCGGTGCCCGGGTCGTGGATGTCGCGCGGCGTCATGGGCTCATCGCGCATCAACTGTCGGACTGGCGTCGGCAGGCACGGGAAGGCCTTTTGGCACTGCCGGCTGATTTGATGGCGAGCTTGTCGTCGCCCGGCGATGAACCTTTAGAGCCCGCCTTTGTGCCTCTTGCGGTTGCATCTGAGCCGCAGTTGGCTTCGGATTTGTCAGCGCAGCCTGACGCTTCCCGGGGTTCGACGGGGACCATGACAGTGGAGATCGGAGCCGATGTTGTGCTGCGGGTTCCGGACGATGTGGAGGTGGCGCGGGTTGCGGCTCTGGTCTTTGCGCTGCGGGGGGTGGCATGATTGTGGCGGGGCAACGCCTGCCGATCCTGATTGCGACGCGGCCAGTGGACTTCCGCTGCGGCCATAATGCGCTGGCATTGATGGTGCAGACGGAGTTGAAGCTCGATCCGCATTCCGGGGTCACCGTGATCTTCCGTTCGAAGCGGGGCGACCGGCTGAAGATCCTTGTGTGGGACGGAAGCGGTATGGTTCTTACCTACAAGATCCTTGAACAAGGCAGCTTCGCTTGGCCGAAGATTCAGGACGGAGTGATGCGGGTGTCCCGGGCGCAAGCGGAAGCTCTGATTGAGGGTTTGGACTGGCGTCGGGTGGTCGCGCGCCGGGTGCAGGCACCGAGTGCCGCGGGCTGAATTGAAGGCCATTTTGGCTTTGTTTTACTGGGCTTTCTGACCCTTGTCGGGTAGAAAGTCTGCATGTCGCAGCCCTTCGATCTCAGCCAGTTTCCAGACCTTCCGCCAGAGGTAGTGAAAGCCTTCGCCGCCCAGCAGGCGGCGCTGGAAGCTGCCCGGTTTGAGGCGACGGTTGAGCGCGCGGCGCGCCAGCACGAGCAGGCGGTGGCAGCCGAGAAGGAGGCCTTCATTACCGAGCTGAAGGCGCTGATCGAGAAACTGGAAGGCCAGGTTCAGGACTACCGCCGCACGAAGTTCGGACCGAAATCGGAAAAGCTGGACCCGGCGCAGCTGGAACTGGCGCTGGAGGACCTGGAGACGGCGATCGCCGAGACGCAGGCGCAGATCGCCGCCGTCGAGGAGAGGATCGCGGCCAGCGAAGCAGACCCCGACAAGCGCAGGCCGCGTGCCCCGCGCAAGGCCCGCACGCTGCCCGAGAGCCTGCCGCGCGTCGAGCGGGTGATCGTGCCCGACAACATCACTTGCCCCTGCGGCTGTGGCGATATGGTCCGCATCGGCGAGGATCGGACAGAGCGGCTGGATTACATCCCCGCACGCTATCGAGTGATCGTCACTGTGCGTCCGAAATACGCCTGCCCGAAGGGACGCACAGGCGTGGTTCAGGCGAAGGCTCCTGCGCATCTCTTGGAGGGCAGTTGGCCCACCGAGGCGCTGCTTGCCCAGATCGCGGTCGCCAAGCATTCCGAGCACATGCCCCTCAACCGCCAGGCCGTGGTGATGGCCCGCCATGGCGTGCCGATCGACCGTTCCGTGCTGGCCGACTGGATGGGCCGGACCGGTGCCCTGATCGCGCCGGTTGTCGACCACATGGCCAAGCGCTTGATGACGGATAGCACACGGCTCTATGTCGATGAGACCACTGCTCCGGTGCTGGATCCCGGGCGCGGCAAGACGAAGACCGGCTACCTCTGGGCGGTATTGCGCGACGACCGCGGTTGGAATGGCCCCGCGCCACCAGGCGTGGTGTTCCATTATCGACCCGGGCGTAAAGGGGAATATGCCGCCGAGATCCTCGAGGGCTTCAACGGCACGATCCAGGTCGATGCCTATGGGGGTTACTCACACCTCGCCACGCCGAAACGCTCGGGGGGCAAGCCACTGCGGCTGGCCTTCTGTTGGGCGCACGGACGGCGCAAACTGATCAAGGCCACGCCCAAGAAGGGCTCTCCCATCGTCGACGAGGCGCTTTTGCGTATCGCCGCGCTCTACAAAATCGAGGACGCGATACGCGGCTCGGAGCCTGATCATCGCCGGGCGGTGCGGCAGGAACTGTCCCGTCCCTTGGTGGACGCGTTCTTCACTTGGCTGGCGGCCCAGGCCGCACGGGTCTCGCGCAAGTCCGATCTCGGCGAGGCCATGGCCTATATGCTGCGTCGCGAAGACGGCTTCCGCCTGTTCCTCGACGACGGTCACGTCGACATCGACTCCAACCTCGTCGAAAACGCCATCAGAAGCCCGGCGATGAACCGCCGCAACGCGCTCTTTGCAGGCCATGACGAGGGCGGAAGAAATTGGGCTCGCTTTGCCAGCCTGATTGGCTCCTGCAAGATCAACGGCGTCGAGCCCTATGCCTACTTGTGCGATCTCTTCACCAAGCTGGCCAACGGACACCTCGACAAGAACATCGATGAACTGATGCCTTGGGCCTACGCGCAGAAGTCCACCACCTCATCGTGAGCTCGTTCGGGACTCCCTGACGAGCTCACACGGCAGCCCTCAGACGCCAAAAAGCCAGGGGCAACCCGAACATCAATGGGGCAGAGACGGCGGATAC
>NZ_JAAGOU010000076.1:0-2829 GCF_010500775.1 Salipiger sp. PrR002 | reverse complement strand
GTAAGCGCCCGATTGATGCCGCCTGCCTGATGGAGGCGGACCGAGATAAGACACGTGCATAACGACGTCTTTAGCGACGTGTCTTATCGGGAGGCGCTATGTTGGGTGAGGTTCTGGGTGTCGAGCGGCGCCGTCGTTGGAGCGACGAGGAGAAGCTCGAGATCTTGCTGGAAGTGGGTGCTGGCGGGGCTTCGGTTACGCAAGTTGCTCAGCGACATGAGCTCACACGCTCGCAAATCTACGGCTGGCGCCGGGACCTGAAGAAGAAGGGCCTTTGGTCGCCGGATCGGGGAGCAGTCTTCCTGCCTCTTGATTTCGGCACCCAGTCCGAACCGGCCCACTCCCCGCCCGCTCGCCCGGTTTTTGTCGAGCTGCGTTTGGGGAACGGTCGCTGCCTCCGTTTCGACAGCAGCATGGATGGGGAGGCGCTGACCGGGCTGATCCGCGCGGTGGAAGCGGCATGATCGGCCCAGGCACCGGGGTCCGGGTCTACCTGGCGTGCGGCGCGACCGACATGCGGAAAGGAATTGCCGGTCTCTCAGCCCTGGCCCAGGATGTGCTGCGCCAGAAACCCACCAGCGGCGCGGTCTTCGCGTTCCGGGGGCGAAAGGGGGATCGGCTGAAGCTGCTCTACTGGGATGGCCAAGGCTTCTGCCTCTATTACAAGATCCTCGAGCGCGGACGGTTTCCCTGGCCGAACACCAAGGCCGGGGCCGCGCGGCTGACCTCCGCCCAGCTGGCGATGCTCTGGGAAGGGATCGATTGGAGGCGCCCGGACTGGGGCGCACCACCCGCGCGGGTCGGGTAGATTATCTACCTGAATCCACTTGTTTTATTGGCCATCTCGACCTGTGCATGGTATCAGTCGGCATGTCCGATGATGCCCACATTCTCTCTGATGATCCTGCGGTCCTGAAGGCGATGATCGCCGCACTTCAGGCGGAGAATGCACGCATGTCGGCCACGCTTCAGGCCCACGAGCAGTTGGTTCAGGCTCTGCGCTTGCGGATCGCCAAGCTCCAGAAACAGGCCTTCGGAAAGTCCTCGGAAAAGATTGAGCGTGAGATCGCGCAGCTCGAACTGGCGCTCGAAGACCTCCTGGTCGCAGTTGCCGAGAAGCGTGATGGGTCAGTCGAGGAGGAGGTGCCTGCGGCGATCGATGCCGCTGTCGCTGAGATCAAGCCTCGTCGACGCCCGCGCGTCTCGGACACGACCCCTCGCGAACGGCGCGAACTCGATCCCGGCTCCTGTTGTCCCGACTGTGGTGGCGACCTTCGCGTGGTGGGTGAGGATGTCAGCGAGTTGCTCGACATGGTCGCGGCGCAGATGAAGGTGATCCAGATCGCGCGGGTGAAGAAGTCCTGTCGCCGGTGCGAGAAGATGGTGCAGCCTGCCGCCCCAAGTCGCCCTATCCCCGGCAGCATGGCTGGTCCTGGGCTTCTGGCCCAGATCCTCGTGTCCAAGTTCGATGATCACCTTCCGCTCTATCGCCAGAACGAGATCTACGCCCGTATGGGGGCCGACATCCCGGACAGCACGCTGCTGGACTGGTGCGGACGCGCCATGAAGGTGCTCGCCCCTATCATTGAACGGATCGAGACCGAGGTGATGGCCGCGCCGGTGCTGCACGCGGACGACACCCCGATCCGCGTCCTGGACCGGTCACGCCGGGACCGCGGCCTCGGCAAAGGGGTCAAGCAGGGACGGGTCTGGGCCTATGTCTCGGATCAACGTCCTTGGGACGGCGCCGCGCCGCCCGGTGTCGTCTACCGCTTCTCCCCGGATCGCAAGGGGGAACATCCTCAGCGGCATCTGCAAGACAGCGGCGGTATCCTTCAGGCGGACGCCTATGCTGGCTTCAATCTGCTTTACGAACCACGCGCGGACGGCAGCAGCCAGTTCCGCGAGGCCGCCTGCTGGGCGCATCTTCGGCGCGACTTCCATGATGTCTGGGACAGCACGAAATCCGAGATTGCGCGGGAAGCCCTCGACCGGATCGGCAAGCTTTATGATGTCGAGCGCGAGGTCGCCGGTCAATCCGCCGAACTACGACAGGCCGCGCGCCAGACGCACTCCCGCCCCATGGTCGATGCCTTCAAGGCCTGGGCCGAGGCCCAGCTGCTGCGCATTCCGGGCAAGAGCGATCTCGCCAAGGCCTTCCGATACGGTCTCAGCCGCTGGTCTTCCTTCGAGCTCTTCCTCGAAGACGGCCGCGTTGGCATCGACAACAACCCCGCCGAGCGCGCCATGCGCCCGATCGGCATCGGACGGAAAAACTGGCTCTTCGCCGGCTCCGATAGCGGTGGCGAGACGCTGGCCAGGGCGATGACCCTCATCGAAACCGCCAAGATGAACGGGCTCGATCCACAGGCTTGGCTCGCCGATATCCTCGACCGTATCCATGATCACAAGATCAACCGGCTTGACGAACTGCTGCCGTGGCAGTGGAGCGCAGCTCGCCCATGATGAGCGTCTTCGCGGCAATCGGCATGTATGCCCTGGCTGCTCTCGCCGAGATCGCGGGCTGCTTCGCGTTCTGGGCCTGGCTACGTCTTGACCGCTCAGCCCTCTGGCTTATCCCGGGCGCGATCTCCCTCGCCCTGTTCGCATACTTGCTGACGCGTGTTGAGGTCGAGTTTGCCGGTCGTGCATATGCGGCCTACGGCGGCATATACATCACAGCATCTATCGCATGGCTTTGGGCCGTAGAGAGGCAGATTCCGACCCGATGGGATATCATCGGCGCAATCTTTTGCCTGACCGGCATGGCGATCATCTTGGTCGCCCCTATGCTTCAGAAGTAACCTGCGGTCTCAATCGGGCGGTTAC
>NZ_JAAGOU010000075.1:0-3110 GCF_010500775.1 Salipiger sp. PrR002 | reverse complement strand
ATGGGCGTTGCCATGATCGTCGGCCTTGTCATCACGCTTGCCGTTCGGCTCGCCGGCCCGCAGATCCTCGCTGAGGCCGAGCGCCGCGCCACCGACCTGAGATCCGAGGCCGCGCATCCCGTCAATGCCGAGGCCGCGCCCATCTGAAACTGCCAGGACGCCGCGCGTACCGTCCCGCCCTTGTTTCGGCGTCCCAACTGGGCCCGGCGGTGTCCCTCCCGCCGGGCCTTTCTGGTCAGCCCGGGAAGGTAACGGTGACCAACGTCCCCGGCTGCGCGTCGCCAAGTGTAAGATCGGCGCCATGGAGGTCGGCAATGGCCTTGACCAGCGCCAGCCCCAACCCTGAGCCCGGCGTTGACCGGCTGGCCTCAAGCCGCGCGAGGCGACGCAGGACATAATCGCGCTGGCCTGCGGGAATGCCGGGACCGCCGTCTCTGACGGTGAGCATCCGACCGGAGAGCGAGAGCTCGATCTCGGTGCCCGGCGCGTGGCGCAGGGCGTTCTCGATGAGGTTCGCGACCAGGCGCGACAGCAGATGACGATCGCCGCTCACCGGGAGCGGCCCCGACACCGAGCAGGTCAGCGTAGAGCCTGCATCTTCGGCAGAGGGACCATAAATCTCTGCCATGTCTTCAAGCAATGCACCAAGGTCCACGCTGGTGAACGCCTCGCGCCCCTGGCCGCCTTCGAGCTGCGCGATCTGCAGCAGCGACTGGAAGGTCGCGATGATCTGCGCGGTCTCGATGCTGGCCTGATCGAGGTGCTGCCGCACCGGCTCCGGCAGGTCACTCTCGCCAAGCCGCTCGAGCCGCACCGCGACGCGCTGGATCGGAGTCTTGAGATCATGGGCAATGTCCGCACCGATCTGGCGCAAGGCCCCGACAGCGGCCTCCTGCGCTTCGGCCATGCGGTCGAGGTCGCGCGATATATCACCGAGGTCGGTGTCTGGGTGCGGCGCACAAACCCGTGCCGCAAAATCTCCTTCGCTCAGTGCGTGTAGCGTACCGCGGATCGCCTCCACGCGTGCCGTCGTCCGGCGTACCACGACAATGCCGATGGCCGAGGTCAGCATGAGCGCCGGGAGAAGGGCAAAGCCAAGGATTGCGATGAAGGTTTCCTGAAGTTCGGAGAGGCTTTCTCGACCGCTCGCCACCGTCAGCCAACCGGTCTCAAGATTCGCATGCCGCACCAGATAACTGTCGGCGAGAGGCTCGGGCAGATCAATCTCATCGTCAGTCACGATGCCAACGGGCAAATCTGATGGAACATTGGCAATTGTTTTTCCATTCATCTCGAACCGAATTAGCAGCGCGCTCGTGTCTGCGGCCGTAGCAATTTCAGACGTGCGCTCAAGCCGCTCTTCCGGGTCCGGTATCGCCCGTATCTCGGCGATGATCTGGTCGGCACGAAGGGCGATATCCGTACTGAGTGCCCGGTGCATGATCACATAGGCTATGCCGAGCCCGACCGAGATGAAGACAGTAAAGACCGCGATCAGCATCACCGAGAGGCGCAGCGGCGTCGATCGGAAGCGTGTCATTCGGCGATCCGATAGCCCGAGCCGCGCACGGTTTCGATCAGCGTCACTTCGAAGGGCTTGTCGATCTTGGTCCGCAGCCGGCTCATGTGGCTTTCGACCACGTTTGTCTGCGGGTCGAAATGGATGTCCCAGACGCCTTCGAGCAGCATGGTCCGCGTCTGCACCCGGCCCTTGCGGCGCAGCAGGTGTTCGAGCAGCGCAAATTCGCGCGGCTGCAGGTCGATTGGCTGGCCGCCCCGTGTGACCTTGCGGGTCAGCAGGTTCATCTCAAGATCGCGCGCCCGCAGCACCGTCGGCTCGTCCGAGGGCGGCGGACGGCGCGCCAGAGCGGCAAGGCGGGCGGAAAGCTCGCCGAAGGCGAAGGGCTTTGTCAGGTAGTCGTCGGCCCCGGCGTTCAGCCCGTCGATACGGTCCTCGATGCCACCGAGCGCGGTCAGCAACAGGACCGGCACCGGGTTCTTCGACGCGCGCAACGTGCGCAGGATCGACATGCCGTCGACATCGGGCACCATCCGGTCGAGCACCATCACGTCGTAGCTGGCCGTCATCGCCTGCATCAGCCCGTCGCGGCCATTGTCCAGCAGGTCAACCACATGGCCCTCGGCGCGCAGGCCGGTGGCGACATAGTCTCCGGTCGTGGGATCGTCTTCGATGACGAGGATATGCATTGGGCCTCCCAAAGATAGGGGCGGCAGGGAAACCCTGCCGCCCAAGCGGTTGTAGCGGACGGGACTGCGCCTGTCAGTCGTTGTCCTCGCCGTCCTCGTCCTGCTCGTGATCATCGTCGTCATCGGCTTCCGTCACCTTGGTCACCGCGCCGCTGGAGGGATCGACGAACCAGGTCTGCATCGCGCTGGAGGCGTCGGCGATCTCGACCTCGTAACCCCAGACGCCCTGGTCGTTGTCCTCCCAGCCCGCCGAGATCGCGATGCCGCCGGTCTCTTTTTGCGCGGTATCGACAGCCTGTGTCAGGGTCATGCCGCTCGCCTGGACCGCCTGGATTTCCTCGGCATCCGTCATTTCCGCGGTCGTCTCGCTGCCCGCCCAGGCGGCACCGGCCACGCCGGCGGCGAGGGTCACGGGGATCAGGGTCAGGGGGATGATGCGTTTCATGGGTCTTTCTCCTCTGCGGGCCCGGCGGCGTGCCGTGGCCTCGTGACAGAGAGATGGGCTGCGCCATGTGGCGGCGCGTGACGGCGAGATTGAAAATCCGTAATGCCGAACGCCGTTACATTACGGTTTCCCAACCTTCCCGTCAGACGGGCGCAGACGCCGAGCCTCAGAACGACCTCATCGACCATTTCGGTGAGGATTTCGACATGAAACAACTCCTGCTCGCCACGGCGCTGATTTCCCTCCCTGTGGCAGTCTTCTCCGGTGTGGAACATTTTATCGTCGGCACCCCGGCGGCTCCAGCGCAGCAGAGTGCGGTACCGCCGCTTGGCGATATGTCGAAATTCGCGGCGATCGTGAGCGACACGCAGAAGATCGCGGCGACCGGCGATCTTGTCGCCGCAGAGACGCGGATCACCGACCTCGAAACCGCCTGGGATGACGCTGAGGAGGAGCT
>NZ_JAAGOU010000074.1:0-3878 GCF_010500775.1 Salipiger sp. PrR002 | reverse complement strand
GGTGTGTGAAATGACGAAGTTTGGTGTGTGAAATGACGAAGTTTGGTGTGTGAAATGACGAAGTTTGGTGTGTGAAATGACGATAGCTTAAGAAAGTTATCCACAGGATATTGGTGTGTGAAATGACGTCTCTTGACGATCGGTGTGTGAAATGACGATAGTAACCCATGGTGTGTAAAATGACGAACCTCGAACGTGCTCGGCGGTGTGTGAAATGACGAATTCACGCTCCCCGTTGCTGCCTGACCGTCATCCGCAAAAAGACCTGTTTGTGTGTGACATCGTGGATGCCGTCCCCAAGGGTGACATGGCCTCGATGGAGCACCCTGTATTCACCCTCTCGACCAAGCCTGACATGAAGCCTCGGCGGTATCAAAATGGCGAGAACTTCATCGAAGTGTCACCGTCCCGGTACGGGCTGGCCACGGTGCATGACCGAGATGTGCTGATTTACTGTATCAGCCAGTGCGTGGCTGCGCTCAACGAGGGTCGAACGGTTAGCCGGACACTTCGCTTCAAGGCTCATGATTTGCTCGTTGCAACGAACCGGCAGGCGTCTGGTCAAGGCTACAAGCTGCTCAAGGATGCGCTCCGGCGGCTGCAAGGGACGCAGATCGAGACAAACATCCGCCAAGGCGGCAAGGAGTATTTCAGAGTCTTCGGCCTCATCGAGTCTGCGGAAATCGTAAGAGAGACGCGCGACGGGCGAATGCAGGATGTCGAGATTACCCTGTCGGACTGGGTTTTCGACGCCATAGAGAACAACCATGTTCTAACGCTGAACAAGGATTATTTTTTCCTTCGTAAGCCTCTCGAACGGCGGCTCTACGAGTTAGCCCGAAAGCATTGTGGTGCACAGCCAAAGTGGAAATGCGGCATCGAGCTCTTGCGCGACAAGTGCGGGTCAGGCTCAACCACGAAAGAATTCAGGCGATTGATTTCGAAGATCATTGAGGATGACGCGGTGCATGACCATCTCCCCGACTACACCATGAGCATCGAAAGCGATAACGTTGTCTTTCGCCCCAAGGGGGCTGAGGCGGTGGTCGCCCCCTCCTTTCTGGCGTTGCGGTTCAGAAAGCCAGACACCCATGATGAGGCGCGGCGTCTCGCGCCTGGGTGGGACATCTACGTGTTGGAAAATGAGTGGCGGTCATGGGTGCATGATAAGGCTATCGACGTGAAGGATGCGGATAAGCACTTTCTGGCCTTCTGCAGTAAGCGCGGCGCGTACAAAAACTAGAACGCACAAATGTGGGTTTGTGGCTTTACGCTTTACCACTAATGTGGTTAGGTAGATTCATGATCATATCTTTCTTGAACCAAAAAGGTGGGGTCGGCAAAACCACCCTCTCGGTGAACGTGGCGGGCTGTCTGGCACGTCAGGGGCATCGGGTGCTTCTGATCGACGCGGACAAGCAAGGCTCGGCCACGACTTGGGCGAGCTTGCGCGAAGAAGCGCCCTTCCAGGTCGTGAGCATGGCGCGTGCGAACATGGCACGAGACGCGCTCAAGCTGGCCCAAGACTACGACCACACAATAATCGATGGTCCACCTCACGCCGAAGAGATAGCCCGGTCTTGTATCGTGGCCTCGGACTTCGTGGCGCTCCCGATTGAGCCCTCGGGACTTTCGACCTGGGCATCCGACCTGACGGTGCGCCAGGTGAAGGAAGCGCAAGAATTTAAGCCCGCCCTCAAATGTGGGTTTGTGGTTTCCCGCAAAATAGGGAAAACTGTGATTGGCCGGGATATCCGCAACATGGCCGCGGAAGCGGGCTTGCCGATTTTGGGGAGCGAAATTGAGCAGCGGGTTGCCTTTGCGGAAGGCATGACCATGGGGCAAACGATTTTCGAGTGGGCAGGCGATAGCAACGCTGCTCGTGAGATTGAACACCTAACAAAAGAGATTGAGCGGTATGTCGAAGAAGACGTTTTCAGCGGCTCCGAAGCCAAAGCGGCCCACGGATGACCAAATCCTCGCGTTCGAGCGAGGCGGGGCAGGGCATGATACGACACGGGCATCAATGCCGGTGGCGAAAGCTGCGGCGACGGATGAACCGACGAAGCGCCTAAGCCTTGACCTACCGGCCGGCCTGCACACGCGGTTCAAGACCGCTTGTAGCGCGACCGACAGGAAGATGGTTGGTGAGCTGCAGGCATACATCGAGGCTCGAACCAAGGAACTGGAAGACGAGGCGGGAATAACCCGCAAATGAACAAAAGCACAAATGTGGGTCTGATAATGAGCTGACCCCATCGAGTGGTCCGGGTTAAATGCCCGCCCGGCGCAGCAGCACGGCGACCCGGCGGTAGCCGTAGCGGCCATACTCCCGGGCCAGCTCGATGACGTCGGCTGTCAGCCGCGTTTCATCGTCCCGGCCCTGTGGCGGCTTGCGCAGCGTAGAGCGGTGCTGGCCGAGCACCCGGCAGGCCCGGCGTTCGGAGATGCCGAGTGTCTGGCGCACATGCTCCACGCACTCGCGGCGGCGCGAAGGGCTTAGAAGTTTCCCTGTGCAGCCTCGGTCAGTATCAGCTTCTCGAGCGTCAGGTCGGACACCGCCCGCCGCAGCCTCAGGTTCTCCTTCTCGAGCTCCTTCAGCCGCGACAACTGTGCCCGGTTCATCCCGCCATACTGCTTCCGCCACCGGTAGAACGTATGTTGCGATATCCCGATCTGGCGCACCGCATCGGCCATCGACAGGTCCTGACCGTGCAGCACCTCGACCTGGCGCAGCTTGGTGACAATGTCTTCCGGCTTCTCTCGCTTTCCAGCCATTCCGTAGTCCTCCTGTTCACCGAAATCCTATCGGACTTCCGGCTTCATGGGTGGACCACTTCTAAGGGGCTGGCTCAGTCGCAGAAATCCAGATCCGCGCCACCGCGCTCGGCATATCTGTCACCGAGCCCGTCGGATAAGTGCGTCTAGGGAAAGGGGAGGTCCGCGCTTCACGCCCTTTGCGCAACAAAGCCGGCTTGGAAGTGATCTCTCTGGGAGACCCAAAGGTAGCCCAGACATGCATTTTTCTTCGTCTTTTTACACATATGTAGAAGTTTGCACCGCTGCTAGGCGGGCCCGCGCGATTTGTTCTGCCTCGCTGACCCTACGCATCACTGCTTCGAGCTCTTCTCGAAGCCCTGCCAATGTGTCCACCCGATGGGCTTTGGGATTGCAGAGTTCAATTTCGCCCAGATTCGCCGAGGCCGCAGAAAGCTGCTCTTCGAGAGACTTCACCGTCTCTAAGTATGCGAGAAGATCCCGATCTGCGTTTGGCATGAAGACAACATCCAAGAGATTTTCCCAGTAGGATAAGTTCTTTAGGGTAGTGTTCAAGTTCTTTTCGGGAGAGGGTATTGAGTGCTTGCACACGCCTGCTTTGTTGAAGCTCGAAGCCCTCAGCTCAGGTAACGCGCTCACCAGTTTTGGACTGCGTGAGAAAACGCATTGCACCTGCAAAGACTAGAGAATGATCCGTCACTAATACGATGGCCGCGTGACACCCCACCACTGGCGGACTGGATGCGCTCATCGCCTTGCCATTTTGCAGCCATGAGAATCGCTTGTTTGTGATATTGTGCCTAGGGAGCGCGGCGCGCGCGCCCCGCGGCGGGACGGAGCTAATCACGCTGCGGCGCGCGGCGTCGGAGATGACCCCCAGTTAAGGGCTCGCCGCGCTCACTACCTCAGTCAACCTCAGGAGCCCTTCCTTCCTCTCATCAGGTGCGGGGGCGGAAGAGATCTGGGAAGTCCTGCGCTGCCGCGAAGAGGCCTTGGTCGACGGCGCGCCTCCGATACGCGATTTGCGCCCCGCTCATCATGCCTTGTCCCAAGTATGTGAGGAAGGTTAGCAGGCTGCGATACTTCACGTGTGGAGATTG
>NZ_JAAGOU010000073.1:0-4343 GCF_010500775.1 Salipiger sp. PrR002 | reverse complement strand
GCCGTCGCTCTAGCCGCCCTCGTCATCTACTGGTTATGAATCCTGACCCTAGAAATCAATGATCGAGAGTTCTGATGTCGCATCGATTTGCTCCAAAATTTCAGAAAGAATGACCGCAACGGTGCCGTAATGTCCCGCGCTGCGGAGCCACATGCTCCGCAGCTACACATTGCACTCAAGCAGTGATTAAACGCTGCGAGCTACGCAGCCTCGGATTTTGACAGCACACTTTGAACCAACGCCTCAAGGGCCTGTACATGCGTACGCGACGGGCCTGTTACGTCTAGAGTGGCGACAACCAGGTTCTCTTTCGCACCTGCAGTGGCGATAGCATAGCAGGTGCGAATTGGATCGGGCGGCAAATCGCCGTGATGTGGATAGAGCAGCATTACGTTCTGGCACCGATATAGTTGGCTGTAAGCCATCAACTGGTACACGTCAGCTTGGCTGACACCCTGCTTCGGGTCGTCAATGCGAGGCGACATCCTTTTCCACTTGGTGTCGATGACAAGCACTGTCCGATCGCCTTGGCGAATGATGAGGTCCGGCTTGGTCCGAAAGCGCCCTGTACTCTCTTCGAACAGGCAGTCTCGGTGGCCGCCTTGCGCTGAGACACGGTACCCGCTGCCTGACAGGGCCTTGGTCAGCAATTTGGCAACGTATTGCTCGAACAGCGCATTCATTTCGAACAAAAGCGCATGACCGTCGATGGCGCCTGCGCTCGTCTGTTGATGCCTGTCGGTGAGAAGCAACCGAGCGAACGATAGGAGTTCACTCCAACGCTGGTTTGTCCTATCCAAAGTGATCTGGTCCCAACGCAGCGCGGCGACAGGAACCCGGGTCACGTCCGAATACGCAAATTCAATTTCGCGCAACAGCCGCTGATTGTCGGCAGCCTGAGCCAGCCGCTGCAATCGGGAAACAGCCGCGCGCATAACCTGGTTCAGCGGAATGTCGAACGACAGTTCATCATAACTGCAGGCAAGCCTTTGCGGTGAAACCGCATGACGTGAAAACTGCCGGGTGATGTCGAGCCGCCCGCGCAGCGCAGAAAGGTCATCGGCATGTTCCAAGTATCGACGCGGCAACCCCATGCGCACCGCCTCCAGCAGGCGCGTACAGAAAAGTCGGATGAGCAGTTCCAGGACAGTGTCCTTTTGCCAACCGAGCTGCGTCATGGCACCAGTATCGATCCGCAAATCATGGACGACTGCCAGCATGTGGATCAGACGGCGACGGAGCGCATCGTCAGTGGCCTCATGCTCCCCAAGGCCTTCTATCTTTGGAAGAATCTCCAACTGACACCCCGGCGCCGCGATCACGCCCACCACCCCCCGCGCACGCAACGCCTTGCGACCGTGTTCAAGAACACCTTCCCCACCGCGCCCGGCAAATGCGGAACTCGCTGCGACCGCGGCAATGCGATCGGCCTCTGCCTGTGGGATGGTCGCCTCGTCATCACCATAGCCGATGCGCTGCCACTCACGGAGCGTGCGGCGGATCATGACCCAAGCAATCTGGAGTAATCAAAGCCCTCCGCAGTGCTACGGACAGCCCATCGGAAACGAGGCATTGCTTCGCCGTTGTCGAGCCCTGGCGGTGCTTTCAAAACCGAGCGTTTGAGGAAACCGCCGTCGAAGGTCCCTTCATGAGTCTCCAGATCCCCCAGGACTGCAGCGATCTTGGCCCAATCTTCGAAGAAGTATTCTGCCAGAAGAGGAATAACCTTGTGGCGCATCACCTCGTCCACGTCAGCTAGCGTCTGGCAGCCGGCAAAGTAGGCATGCCCTATCTGGTGATCGCGATCATAGAGATACTCTACCCGCTCGTTGATCGTCGTTAGAAGGAGCGCCAAGTCGATCCCGGTGCGGGCCCCGGCATCGTCAAGATGCTTCCCATCGGGCATGAGCTCACGAAAGGTGAAGCGTCGTCGGAGTGCCGTATCGAGCAGAGCAATAGAGCGGTCTGCGGTGTTCATCGTGCCAACGATATGCAGGTTCGACGGAACACCAAAGTCATCCCCCGAATACGGCAGACGCACCTTGATCTCGTTCGGTTGGCCAAGTCGCTTATCCGGCTCAAGCAGCGTGATCAGCTCTCCAAAAACCTTCGAAATATTCGCGCGGTTGATTTCGTCGATGATCAGGACGAAGGGCTCGGGCTCCGACGGGCCATCGCTTTGCTGGCTGTTCATGTAGCGCTCGAGGGCAGGTACATTGAGCTCGACAACATTGAGCTTGTAAATCGGCTGCTGCTGAAAATTCTTGGCATAAATCTCGTTTACTGAAACTCCATCTCGATCGTTCCAGAGCCAACGAACGGCACGACGATGAGCATAGCCACCTTCCGCGCGAGGAGAAAACTCATACCCACCCGTAAACACTCCGATGGCTCGAAAACGTAAGTTACCTTTGGAAACGATGACGATGTCGCCTTCATTTACCTCATTTCTGAACGTGAAGGGCGCCTGCACTTCGCCATTTCTCGGCCCGATATTTGCATGTCGATCGTCGAGATTTCTGCAAGCTTGCATAATAGCTTGGCGGTTCGCAAACTTTTCGCCGGACCAATCTATATCTTCGTAGCCCAGCAGGGTGTAATTGCCTTGAATAGCCTCCTCGAAAAGGTGCGCATCTTCAGGATTGTTCGCTTCGCCGATCGACATCTTGAAAACCTGACGGTCGCCAAGACGGACAGCCTCCCCTGCTGACGATCGCCCCCGACTGGTCTCGGCCCGTTTCGCTATGCGACGGAAAATGCCCGGAACGGTTTCCAGCCTGAACCCGGCCGTTGAAGTACCGCCACCCTCATCCGTCCCGGTCATAGGCTGCCGCCCTTCGACGAACTCTTCATATGCCATGGACTGATGGAACGTGACAAACTCAATCCGCCCCGCAGCCAACAAACCTTGGTAAGTGACCATGAGATCGTCACGGTCTTCTGGCACCGGCTCTCCACACAGACGGACGGATTCGGCCATAGTACTGAACGTTTTCCCGGTGCCCGGTGGTCCGTAGAGGATCAGATTGCTAGCTGCTGGACGTTGAACCTGCTGGGCAATGGTCATCTCATTCTCTATTTGATCTTGCATTTCATGAATGCGACCCTCGGCGGGCACTCCAATATTTTTCGCGATGTCGGGTGCGAGTTTATATCGAACGAGCTTACCATTGCCGTAGGTCAGATAGTTTACCGGCCCACCGGTGATGGCCTTGACCCTTGATGCGAGTCCCTCGATCAACATTGCCCTTGCCACATCAACTATGCTTTCGGTCTCCTGCGCTTCGTCTGCTTTATTACCTGCCCCTTTGGGCTTAATCCTATAAGCTGAGACGCCACTTGACCGATTAAAATTCTTTACTGGCTGATATCTGTTCCCGGTCGCATCGAAAAGGGTGAACGGGCGCGCATTCTCGGAAGTCGACAGCGCGTCCAATTGGAAGCGAAAAACCGTTGCAGAGCTTTGGTCCGCTCCCAACCGCTCCGGGGGACTTACATTTGCGAGGTCCTGAAACATCTTTCCAGCCAGTGCCTGACAGATATTTGGCCAAGCTGCATTTAGATCAAGCGCAGTGTTTACGTCACTAACCAAGACGTCGACATGCGATGCATTCTCTTCTCGAGCCGGTTCGATGTACTGTTCCAGAACATGCTGACGAATTCGATCTGCGTCCTTGGTGGCGCCTGGGGACTCGCCAGAGATAAATCGACCATATTGCCCCAGCCAACTAGCCCAACTTGCGAGTCTATTAAGCGGCTTCTCGGACTTTGGCATTAATATGCGGTAATCCTGCCCTCCTTCTCGAGCATCACTACGCATATCCTTGAGACGTTGCTTCAGCGCGGAGAATTGATCCGCCCGCCATGCTTGTTCGAGTGTTTCATAAGACATTCCAAGCGGCCCCAGGTTGCGTTCGATAGTCTGAACAGCATAGGTCCGCGTATTTCTTGCATCTTCAGCCTTGGCCCCGCCCTGCTCCAGCCAAGTCTTGAATTCTTTTTCTTTCAAAAGGTTCCCCTGAGACCGAATTACTGCCATCCAACTCGAAGGCCACGTTATCGGGAAACCACCTCAGCGCAAACAGTTCGCATGAGATCCTCGCGACACTGCTCTGCCAATCCCTATGCTTTCGCTAGACTTCTGCCTCGTTCGTTGTTGTCGCACGTCTCAATCGCGCCACGCCACTTCATGATGTGCGGTCAGCAAGCGAGCGTCTCGTTCCCTCAGACCGCAGGACACGTCAGCGCGTAGGAACACACGCCCCCTACCCGCTGTTGACAATGGAAGCGGCTGAGCTGACCCCACCGAGTGGTCCGGGTTAAATGCTAATGCATGGTCGGCC
>NZ_JAAGOU010000072.1:0-4952 GCF_010500775.1 Salipiger sp. PrR002 | reverse complement strand
CTTCCTGCAGCACAAAAAGCTATGCTCCTGTGGCAGCGGACCGGACAGCTGCACGTTCTGGCAGCCCGTGTTGGAGCGCCTGCAAAGCGCGGGACATGATCCTGCTGAGCTTGCCGCTGCCCTGTCGGCCCGCCGCACCGCCCCTGTCCCGGCACGGCAGGCTGCAGGGTACGTTATCGCCGCCATCGCCGCGCAAAGCGGAGCTAGGGTGATCGTCGATACCTCGCGCCATCCGGAATGGTCGCGGCTTCTGCGCCCGCTCGCCGGGGTCGAGGTGCTGCCCGTCCATATCTACAAAAGCCCGCTGGCGCAGGCCGCATCCGCCAAGCGCAAGGCGCGATCGGTTTATGGGGAGATCGCCAAATATATCACCCGAAGCCGGTCCTGCCGGGCCGAGGCGCGGTGCGGCGATGGGGTCACGCTGGCGCATCAGGATCTGTGCGCCACACCCCGGCAGGAAATCGTCCGGATCATGGAGAGGCTCTGCCATATCCCGGATTCCCGGCAGGTCGAAGATTGGGGCAGCTGCCCGCTGCACATGCTGGGGGGCAACCGGATGCGCGCCTCGACCAGATCCGAAATTAAGCCAGATGAGGATATGGCGGGCCTGTTCTCGCCGGTCCAGAGCGCCCTACTGCGGCTCTGCGGTGCCGCCGCCTATGCCGCTAACCAGCGCCAGCGCTAGGTCCGTCGGAGAAAGCGCCGGGCTGCATTTGCCGTTGACCGCCTTTCATTCCATGAGCCGTCCGGAGAAGCCGTGCAAAGCCTTCACGGTGCCGGCCCGACGGGGCTGCGCTGTGTGGAGGCTACGCTGCATCGGGCCAGCTTCCGTGGTGCCAGAAGGGGGCAATTTTCGGGGTCGATTGACAATCACAGCCACCAGTGCGTTCGCTTGTGCTCTTGGAAACTCGTAGTGAGATTTTCTAGGATCGCCGCCACGGCCACCACGAGCTGCGCTTCGACCTGCTGCCAGCCAGAAGTGCTGTTATACGGCTGTCGGAGCTATCCAGGCGCTTCCGCAGATCGCTGATTGTGTCGGCCATCTGGTCGTTCTGGGCCTCTAGGCCGTTGGCTCGCTCATGTGCCACTGCCAGCTCTTTCTCGAGTTCAAGAACGCGGGCTAAATCACTGTTGGTTCTGGTGTTTGGCGCATGTTGCGCATCGTTGCTTGCAGTGGGTTGCGCAACGGAGTGCGTTGCGACGGCTGGGAAAATACGGTGAAGCTCTGAAGGGTCGATCTCATAGGAACCATTGGCACCTTTTGAGGCTGATAGCTTGCCGCTTTTGATTGCTCTCTGGATCGTCGTTTTGTTCTTTCCTGTGGCGCTTGCAGCCCCGGATAATGAGTATTTCATGGTGTTGCGCGCCGTTGCATCGTGGTGTTGCGCGTCAGGGTAGCGTGTTGCGTGGTGCAATGCCAAGAGACTGCGTTTTTGGCGGGGTTAGCGCAGGCTGTCTTGTTTGCCGCAATAGGCCACAAATGCCGCGCCTGTATTCTTCGGAGGGTTCCCCTTGATGGCTTCGCTCTTGGCGAATGCCAGCCAGTCAGAGCGCAGGGCGTAGTAATCCCGGCCCTTCTCCTTGGCGATGTTCCTTGCCTTGTCCTCGGCCCACTCCGGAAGTGTGATTTCGGGCAGGAGTTCCCTCTGCGGCGAACGCGGACGGAAGATCACCAAATCATCAGCGGTCAGCTCCATGCGGTAGAACGGGGTGTCATCGTCCTGGATGATCTGACGAAGGTTCAGCCGGAACTTCTTCAAGGGGGCGTTGCTGCCAGTTTTTTCTTGCAGCTTGGCGAGGCCGATTTGCCACTTCGGTTGGCTGCCGCAATGCTTGCGGCCGATCTCATACAGGCGGCGTTCCAGCGGGCGGCGCAGGCGGAAGTAGTCGTTGGAGATCGTGACGACTTCGTCGCTCTCGATTGCACGCATCACCCAGTCAGACAGGATCACCTCGCAGTAGTCGAGCCGCCACTTACCTTCCTCCTTCATGACGAAGCCGCTGCCCGAATCCAGCAGGCTGAAGAAGCGCGTTTCGCGCTTATTGCCGGTCTGGATATCCGTCTGAAACGTGGTGCCGATGAGCCTCTGGAAGGCTTGTTCCAGGCGCTGATACTCGACCCCACCTGTCTTGCGGTTGGTTGTGATCATCAGCTCGCGGGCGCTGAAGCGGACCCGCTTGCCGATTTTCTCTCCCCGGTTCTTTCGATGCATGAGCTGGCTCACGCAGAAAATCAGGATGTCCTTGTCGAAGATCGTGGGCAGGCCGACCCCTGAGGGGACGATCTTCAGCCGGTTGTCGCCACCGCGATATTCGAGGTGACGCATGTCAGGTTTCGTGGCGAGCGAGAACAGCGGATGCTCCATCGAGGCTATGTCGTCCTTCGGCACCACGTCAGAGATGTCGAGGATGAAGAAATCCTTCTGGGGGTGCCTGTCAGGGAGTAGAGCCATCCATCTGCCTAGCGCTGTTCGTTACATCGGGAACCAGCATCGAGCATGGCCGACCCGCCCGTCAAGTTCGTTATATCAGGACCCCGCATGTGGGCGGATTCCGTTCGTTAGTTTCGGAACCAAAATTCGTTAGTTTCGGAACCTGGATTCGTTAGTTTCGGAACCCTGTGGATAGTTTAACTTTTAATAGTCAATGTGTTGCGGGTGATTTTTGGCTCCGTAACATACTCCGTAGGTAACACTATTAACACTAGGCCAAAAATTGGCCGTAACCCTCCCAATCCTAGTCTTCAGGATCGACACGGTGGCTGCCGCTACCGTCACTCAGCTTACCGCTGGATGGAAGTGCTACACTGAGGGGCAACAGTCAGATTGGGGAGTGTAACGCTGCCAAATTACATTTCCTGCTACAGTGCCACTCTTACAGGCCGTAATCGTCTCCACGGTCACGACTACGACTGCGCTGCTGCTGAGGCGGCTCCACGTCACGAGCTTTCTGAACCTCCGGGGTTCGCGCCTCGTGGACAGGGCGGATGTGCTGGGGAGCAGATAGGCCCAGATGGCGGTCGTAGCGCTCCACCAGCTCCTCTGAGCCCAGTGGCCAGAGGATGCGCGAGGAAAGGTGGCTCTCGGGGTTCTCGATGCGCAGGTTTTTCACGAAGGCTTCCGCCTCGGCGCAGAAGTCCCCGCATTTGGCGATCACCGCCCCGAGGTGCAGCCGGTCGGCAAGCGCAGGGAACCACGCACGGCCCGCCTCGTGGCCGTCCTGCTGCTTCAGGCGGTCCCATCCCATCCCGAAGCGGTAAGCTGCCGACACGACGCTCTCTGCGCCTCTGCGGAAGGCGCTGATGAGCTTCCATGTGTTCGACTCGAGGTTGGTGTAGACTTCGACCCCTTCCCGGTCGAGATCGCCCTCCGGCGGGGTGTAGCCGCGGGGATCGTCCCTGTGGCGGCTAATTTCGCCTCTGAGAAGCAGGTAGTCCCTCAGGAGGTCTGTATCGTCCCAAGATAGCTCAGCGCCCTGTAGGACCTCTCTGACGCTCTCTACGGGCCTCTGTAGGTCCGACCGGGCCTTGTCCATCACCGCGCCATAGGTTTCCGGCGACAGATGCTGGCGCTGCGTGATCTCTTTGCGGGTGCCGCGCACGATCTCGGCGTCCAGATGTTCGCGGCACCAATCGGCCCAGGATGTTTGCAGGGCGGAGTATTCGTTGCGCTCGCCGGTGTCCTGTTTCAGCTCCTGCAGCGCCTTGTTGGTCGAGATTACCGGCTTGCCCCGGCTTTTCCGGACCGGGGAGACCATCACGTCGACCACGGCGCCGCCCTTCTCATCGAGATCGAGGCGGGTGGCGATCACCGATCCCTTGCCGCCCCAGCTCTCGGCCCATGCCTTCGCCTGGTCGAAGAGCTGGCAGTTGTGCGGGTTCTCCGGGTCGTGGAGGTTGCCGGCCTTCTGCACCCATTCCGGGGACACGACGCAGATGGCTTGCAGGCAGAGGGGGGAGCCTTTCCGCTCGCCGGCCCCGAGCTCGGCTTTGTGCGCCTTGAAGGCGGCGAGGTAGTCGCGGTCGTCCTCGGCCTTCGACCAGGCGAGGCCGAAGCCGGGTTCTGCATCTTCCCGGACACGGGCCTTGCCCGTCTCGTCGTGACGCTGCGCATGAAGGGACGCCCCGCGAAGCTGGGCGATGGTGGTCATCTTGTTGACGCGGATAGCTGCCTTGAACATGGGGGCAGCGTAGGGAGGCCGGGGAGAATTGTCATTTTAAATGACAACCCACTAGGCAATTCTCTGCGAGCCGCTCCGCTAATTGCCATTGGGCCGGAGGCGCTGCGCCCTCCTGGACCTCCCGCTGACGCCGTCTCTGATCAGGCGTTTTCGACCCAACACCCTTCGACGTCATCCTCGTCAAAGACCATCTCGGAGATGGCATAGGGCGGGCTGTTTAGCCATGACGGATCATCGCAATCTGAGACCTTGGCGGCCAGAGTAGGGGTGTGGTGGTTTCGATAATTCTGGAAGCCGATGGCTCCTTCTGGGGTCATTCTCGACCGCGAGGAGGGCGCGGTCCCCTTCCTGCCCGATCCCTCTGCCCTACGACCTTTGCCTCGCGGCACAGCCGAGGCCGGCGCCCAAGCTTGGCCCGATCCTGCCCGCGGGCCGGATCGGGCGTCTGCCGCCTTGACTTGATCTTCGCATTGCCCAACCTGCGCGCGGAAATGCCGCGCTCAGACCGGGCGCCGCTTGCTGCAGGGGGAGCATGATGATGGTCCAGACCACGACGATACGGCAAGCCGGGGAGACCCCTGCTCCACAGCCGGACGCGATCGCCAAGATTCGCGTTGTCACCATCCTTGGCCTTGAGCATAGCGGCACCACGCTGCTGGCGCGGATGCTGGGCGCCCATCCCGACGCGGTCGCGATTGGTGGGTTGAAGAACCTCCCAAGCTTCCTGCAGCACAAAAAGCTATGCTCCTGTGGCAGCGGACCGGACAGCTGCA
>NZ_JAAGOU010000071.1:0-5038 GCF_010500775.1 Salipiger sp. PrR002 | reverse complement strand
TCCTATCGGATTTCCGGCTTCGTGGGTGGACCACTTCAAAGGGGCTGGCTCAAGCTCAGAAGAAGAGCTTAGCTGTCCTTCACTACGATGAGCCCTGCGGGCGTTGAAGCGTCTGGTGCGCAGGCTGTGGCGTCGCCACCACAGCAATCCTGCAATAGGAAGCGGACCAGCGAGTCCACGGAGGCGAAATTCGGCGCGTAGAGAATTTCCTTCTGGCGCCGTGTCGCAGTCACGAGCTCTGCCCTCTTGAGAATGCTCAAGTGTCCCGAGAGGGTCGATGGCTTGACAGTAAGTCGGCGCGCGATCTCCAGCGCAGGCACGCCCTTTGGTCCTTCGCGAACCAGCAGTCGGAACACCGCGAGGCGGGTTTCGTGGGCAAGCGCCGAAAAGGCGTCGATGGCGTCATCCTGCTTCATTATTCGTCAATGCCCGAAATGACGAAGCTTGACAAGCGGCAGGTGTGTCCGTACCTCGATAGTCAATTCGGAAATTTCCGAAATGAGGTCTGGGATGATAGCGACGCCGATAGCAACTGACGTGGATTTCGACGCGCAGGGCAAGCAGCAGGGCTACCTGCGTGTCCCGCATTCTGTGCATCGCTCGGCCTATGGCTGGCTGCCCATTCCGATCACGGTGATCCGCAACGGGGACGGGCCGACGCTGGTGATCACCGCAGGCGTCCATGGCGATGAATACGAAGGTCAGATCGCGGTCGCTGAATTGGCGCGCGACCTACAGCCCGAAGACATCCGGGGTCGTCTGATCCTTCTGCCGATGCTCAACTTTCCCGCCGCCGAGGCGGGTACACGGGTCTCGCCGCTCGATGAGGGCAATCTCAATCGGCTGTTTCCGGGGGACCCAAAAGGCAGCCCCAGTGAGATCATTGCCCATTGGCACGAGGAGGTGCTGATGCCGCTGGCCGACTATGCGGTCGATCTGCATTCCGGAGGCTCTTCGCTGCTCTATCCCGCAACCCTGCTGCGCGGGCCGGCGCATAGCCCGGAAGAGGCCGAGGCGCTGGCGCGGCTGCAGGAGGCCTTCGATCTGCCCTATGCCTGGGTCTTCACCTCGGGCGGTGGGCGCGGCAGCACGGCAAGGACTGCCATGGGCGCCGCGAACCGAAAGGGCGTGGTCAACGTCATGGCAGAGCTGGGCGGCGCCGGCGCGGTGACCCCTGACGTGCTGGCGCTCACCCGGCGGGGCCTGCGGCGCATCCTGCACGGCCTTGGCATGCTTCCGGGATACACAAAGGATGCGGCGCGGGGCACGCGCGAGCTCAATGCACTGGGCTCGATCTACGCCTATGAGCCGGGCCTCTTCGAGCCGCTGAAAGACATCGGCGCGTCAGTCGCCGAAGGAGAGACGATCGCCCATATTCATCACCCGGAGACACCGGGGCGCATGCCCACCGAGGTGGTCTCGCCTTTCACGGGGCTGGTGCTTTGCCTGCGGGCCATGGCGCAGGTGCGGCGGGGCGACGCGCTCTATCAGATCGCCAAGGAGGCGACGTCTGCATGAAGGTGCCGTTTACGCTTGATGATGTCCGCCGCGCTGCCGAAGGGCTGAAGGGCGTCGCGCTCCGCACGCCCGTGCTCGAGAACCCGGATGTGAACGCCATGCTGGGCGGGCGACTGCTGCTCAAATGCGAGAACCTGCAGCGCACCGGTGCGTTCAAAATCCGCGGCGCCTATACCCGCATGCGGGGCCTCTCAGCCGAAGAAAGGGCGCGCGGCGCGGTGAGTTATTCCTCCGGAAACCACGCGCTCGGGCTCGCCAAGGCGGCGCAGCTGCTGGAGTCTTCGGCGGTCATCGTCATGCCCTCGGACGCGCCCCGCGCCAAGATCGACGCGGTGCGGGCCATGGGCGCCGAGATTGTGACCTACGACCGCGACACCGAAGCCAGCGCCGATGTGGTCGCGCGCGTGGTGGAACAGAGCGGACGGATCGAGGTGCCTCCGAGCGCGCATCCGCAGGTGCTTGCGGGGGCTGCGACCGCGGCGCTGGAACTGTCGGAGCAGGCTGGGCCGCTTGATGCCGTGGTGATCCCTTGCGGTGGCGGCGGGCTGACAGCGGCCACCGCCGTTGTCATGGCCGAGGCGGCCCCCGGTTGCGCGGTCTATGCCGCCGAGCCGATGCTCTTCGATGACACCAAACGCTCGCTCGAGGCGGGCGAACGTCTGGCCAATCCGGTCGGGCAGCGCAGCATCTGCGACGCGATCATGACGCCGATCCCGGGCGCGCTGACCTTTGCCATCAATCGCGAGCTGCTCGCGGGAGGCGTCACAGCAACCGACGACGAGGTACGCGCCGCCATGCGCTTTGCCTTCACCCATTTCCGCATCGTCGCGGAGCCGGGCGCTGTGGTCGGTCTTGCGGCGATCCTGGCCGGGCGGGTGCCGGTCCAAGGGCGCTCTATTGCCACGGTCATCACCGGCGGCAACATTGACGCGCAGCGCTATGCCGCGTTGCTCGGGGAGGACCCGCTGGATGTATGATTTCGACACAGAGATCGACCGCCGCGCCGTGCCAGCGCTGAAGACCCATCGCATCGTGCTGGGTGAGGATGGCAGCGACCTCTTCCCGGGCGGCGTCGCCGACATGGATTTCCCCGCCGCGCCCTGCGTGCAGCGGGCCATTGCCGAACGCGCGGCGCATGGCATCTTTGGCTACGAGGCAGTCCCTGACGGGCTGATGCCCGCGCTGACCGGCTGGCTGGCGCGCCAGCACGGCTGGCAGGTCGATCCCGTCCACATCCTGCGGGCGCCGAATGTGCTCAATGCGCTGGCGATGGCTGTGAACGCCTTCACCGATCCCGGTGACGGCATCCTGATCCAACCGCCGGTCTTTTTCGATTTCGCCGACATCATCCGCGAAAACGGCAGGCGCATCGTCGAGAACCCGCTGCTGCTGCAGGGCGGGCGCTACGAGATGGATTTTGATGGTCTCGAAGAGGCCGCGCGTGATCCGGGCACGAAACTGCTGCTTCTGTGCAACCCCCACAACCCGGTGGGACGTGTCTGGACCCGCGCCGAGCTGACCCGGCTGGGCGACATCTGCCGCAGGCACGGTGTGCTGGTCGTCTCCGACGAAATCCATGCCGACATCACTTTGCCGGGGCATAGCTACACGCCTTTCGCCTCCCTGTCCGAAGCGGATGCCGCGAACAGCGTCACCTGCCTGACGCCCGCCAAGAGCTTCAATCTCGCCGCCTGTTGCTCGGCCTTCACCGTGGTGCCGGACGCGGCGCGCCGCCGTGCGCTGCAGGCCGCCAATTCGGCGCTGACGGTGAACAAGAACAACGCCTTCGCCAACGTCGCCATGGAGGCGGCGTGGCGCGCAGGAGACGGCTGGCTGGATGCGGCGCTGGAATATATCGCGGGAAACCTCGCGCTGGTGCGCGGCGCGCTCGCGGGCAGCCCGGTCAAGCTGATCGAGCCCGAGGGCACCTTCCTGCTCTGGCTCGACTTCCGGGCGCTGGGGCTTTCGCCCGAGGCGTTGCACCTGTGGCTGCGGCAAGAGGCTGGCTGGGCGATCACCCGCGGCGTCTCCTTCGGGCCGCAGGGCGCGGGCTTTGGCCGCCTGAACATCGCCTGCCCAAGGTCCAAACTGTCACGGGCGCTGGAAAACCTGCGCCGCGCGCTGGCGCAGCGCGACATATCGACCAAAGAGAGCTGAGACATGACCGACACCGCAGCCCCCGCCCATGACCCGATGGGCCGTTTCGAACGCCTGCTGACCCTCTGGGTGGCGCTGGCCATGGTGGCGGGCATCGTCATCGGGCTGCTCGCGCCGGGACTGGTGCAGGCCATTGCCGCCGCCGAGATCGCCTCGATCAATCTCGTCGTCGCGGTGCTGATCTGGGCGATGGTCTATCCGATGATGGTGGGCGTGGACTTCGGCGCTGTTGCGGGGGTGGCGCGCCAGCCGAAGGGGCTGCTGGTGACGCTGGTGGTGAACTGGCTGATCAAGCCCTTCACCATGGCGCTGCTGGCGGTGCTGTTCTTCGAGCATGTTTTCGCGCCGTGGATCGCCCCCGAGGATGCCGCGCAATACATCGCCGGGCTGATCCTGTTGGGGGCGGCCCCTTGCACGGCGATGGTTTTCGTCTGGTCGCAGCTGACGCGCGGCGACGCCACATACACGCTGGTGCAGGTCTCGGTGAATGATCTGATCATGGTGGTGGCCTTTGCGCCCATCGTCGCCTTCTTGCTTGGCGTGACCGAGATCGCCGTGCCGTGGAGCACGCTGGTGCTGGCCACCGTTCTTTATGTGGTGCTGCCGCTGCTGGCGGGGCTCGCGACGCGGCGTGTGCTGGGCTCGCAGGAGGCGATCGACGCGTTCACCGCGAAGATCAAACCGCTGTCGATGATCGGCCTGATTGCTACGGTCGCTATCCTCTTTGGCCTGCAGGGCGAGGTGATCCTCGCCAAGCCGCAGGTGATCGCGCTCATCGCCGTGCCGATCCTGATCCAGAGCTACGGCATCTTTGCGCTGGCCTATGGCGCAGCCTATGCGCTGAAGGTGCCGCACCGCATCGCCGCGCCCTGCGCGATGATCGGCACCTCGAACTTCTTCGAACTGGCGGTGGCGGTGGCGATCAGCCTCTTCGGCCTCAACTCCGGCGCGGCGCTTGCCACCGTGGTCGGCGTGCTGGTCGAAGTGCCGGTGATGCTCTCGCTGGTGGCTTTTGCCAACCGCACCCGCGCGCGTTTCCCAAGCGCGCAATGACGATGACCAAGGATCCAGACATGGCCGACACGCCCAACATCTCCGCAGAGTGCTTCCGCCCGGTCGACCCGGCGGCGCTGTTTCCCGCGACGCGCAGCACGCATAAGCCGCGCATCCTCATCCTCTACGGCTCGCTGCGCGAGCGCAGCTTCTCGCGCTTCGCGGCGGAAGAGGCCGGGCGGCTGCTGGAGACATTCGGCGCAGAGGTGCGCATCTTCGATCCGCGCGATCTGCCGCAGACCGACACCACCGGGCCGGATCACCCCAAGGTGGCCGAGCTGCGCGATCTGGTCACCTGGTGCGAGGGCAT
>NZ_JAAGOU010000070.1:0-5242 GCF_010500775.1 Salipiger sp. PrR002 | reverse complement strand
CGGTGCCCGGCGGTCCCATCAGCAGCACCCCGTGCGGCACCTCGGCGCCGACGCTCTGGTAGCGTTCGGGCTCACGCAGGAAGTCGACCAGCTCGGCCACCTCTCGCTTGGCCTGCTCCTGCCCGGCGACATCGGCGAAGGTCACCTGCGTGCGTGTCTCTGCCGGGGTCGAGAACCGCCCCTTGAACAGCCCCGCCGCGCCGCCCGCGCCCATGCCGCCACCCATCTGCCCGATCATCCGCCGCTGCAGCCAGAAATAGACGCCGAGGATCAGCATCCACGGCAGCAGAAACATCCAGATCGACGTGTCGCTCGGCGGATCGGCGGAGATCGGAACCTCGCGCTCCTCCAGCAGCGGCAGCAGCGAGGGATCGCTCTGCGCCGGGGTGGTCGCGCGGTAGAGCGTGGTGCCCCCGGCGGCATCCGGCACCGACACGGTGATCGCATGGTCGGCCAGCGTCGCCGAGGTGACCTGACCGCTGGCGATCATCTCCTTCACCGCGCTGTAGGATCTGGTTTCCGCCGTGGAGGTCTGCGTGTCCTCGTCCAAGACCAAGGCAAGCGTGATGACGATCGCGACGAGCATGATCGCGACGCGCAGCCATTGTTCGGGCGGTGGCGGCGGTGGTGTGCGGTCCGGTGGCGGTTGCTTGTCGGCCATTGGAGTTCCTCCTCGACCCTGACAGCCTGCAGCGTAGAGCGGCACGCTGCGTTGATCCGGGTCAAGCCGGATCGCGCGTGTTGGCGCTGTCATCATACACGATCCGGGCAGGAGACTCACCGACGCCTTGCGCTGCGCTTTTTCCCTCGCCGTGCACGGTCGTCAGGATGGACGAGGCCCATTGCGGCCTGGGACCATCAGCCGCGCCGTCACCATAGATTTGCGGGCAATCAAGATGTGTTCCAGGAACTCATTGAACGTGGGAAGGAAGACTACCTGCGGGCTGCCTTGGGAACTGTAACGGTTTGCTGTTCCAAGCCGCAGCAGTCCACGCCTCAAATTCCCGAAACGCGCGGGCGCGCATCTGGAAGCAGGTGCAGGCCATTCACGCCACCCGCCGAGGCACCTCACTCATGGGGGTCTGCCTAGAGACCAATCAAGGCGTGAACAGCCCTGGGCAACGCGGCGTGGCGAGCGGGCCCCAGGCCACTTAACTCAATCAAAAGCGCAATTGGCAAGAGAACCTGAATTACTTGAAGTGTGGAGCCTGCGGTGACGTGAGCTCAACGAGAACGAGGCGACGACCACCGGCGCGAACACGCCGTCACCCGCCGCGTCAGAAACTGCTTCCGCGAGGTGCGCGTTGTTGTGGAAAGCCCTCGACATCAGGAGCATCGTCATGACCAATCCGGAATGGGAACTGTTCGAAGCACAAGGAGCCCGCGAAGTCTGGCGAAAGGAAATGCCCGGCTCTGATGGCAGTACCGAGCTTCGCTATCGCGGAGAAGAATACACCGAGCTCGACGGGAAGCGTACGAAGGTCGAGGAAACCCGCGAATTCAAAACGCAATCCGATGCGCTGGCTTGGTTGACCGGTGAAGCCGGATAGCAATCATGATCGGTCGAGATGAGCCGTTCGGGCGGATCATGCGGCAAGGTCTGTCGAAGCCATCCGAAGGGGCTGTGCTCTCATCAGAAAAAGAAGATCATGCGCATGAACATCCAGCCATCTTACCGGCTCGGGCCGATCCAACGGTGGAAGATTGGCGAAGCGCCCGGCTGAGATTTCAGCCGGGCGCTGACAAAGTTCGGCAACTCAGACTCGCGCGAACCGCGTTATTCTGTAGGCGCGGCACCCATCGTCCCGGCTTCGTCACCCGTCATACCGGTCTCGCTGTTCATGTCGGTTCCGGTTGCACCCATCGCGTCACCCGTCGCTGGGGGCGGGGTCTCCTTGTCCCGGTATTGGTATTCAGGCGCGGCATCTGCTTCCTCTCGCGTCATGGCGAGCTGAATGGCGTTGCCGTCGTACTGGATGTCCAACTGGCTATAGTCGACCGCGATGTCCTTTTCGCCGATGCCAAGGAAGCCGCCGACACCCAGGATTACGGCTGTGATCTGTCCGTCCTCGGTGATGATGAAATCCTTGATGCTGCCGATGGTCACCCCGTCCGGTGAGGTCACCGACGTGCTGAGCAACCAATCGCCGAGCATCTCGGCGCTATCCTGTTGCGGCACCACAGCGTCCGAGGGCGCCACCGTTGTTTCGCTGTCTGAGCTTTCGGCGGCAATGCCTTCGACCGGAGCGGACTCTGTCGCCATGTCACCGGCTGCGGGCGCGTCCCCCGCCATCCCAGCGTCCGGAGTTTCGCCTTCAGTTTGTTCCACAGGGGCTTGATCCGTTGGCTGGATGGTCGTTTCCTGAGCCCAGGCCGAACCTGTCACGATGGGAAGGGCGATAGCGGTGATATAAAAATACTTTTTCATGGTCTTGGTCCTCCTGGCAGACCAACAAGTCTTTGCAGGAGATGGTTCGGCTGGCTTCTTGCTGCTTGTACACATTAGCACCGAAGACGCTATTTCTTGCCGAACTGTCGGTCGCATAGTGGCAATCCGGCGCGCAATGCGGTGCACGCATCGACGCGGTGGAACTGAGGGTATCGGTTTGGGGTTAAACCCTCTGGTGCGGCCCTCCCAGGCCGCAAGTGGAATAGGTAGGCGCACGTTGGTCGCGACTTTACGGCATAGCCTTCAGCCGTGGAGAATCGCGAGCGTCTGGCCAAACGTGGTAAGGATCGTTCGACACGATCGGCGCCTCCAAATCGCCCGCCAGCTCGATCACCCACGCCGCGACAGACTTGTCCAATGGGCAAATGTCGATATTCACGTCACGGTCCAGAAGCTGACGGAATGCGCGGAGATCACCCTCTTCGCTCAACGACGTCCGGCAGGCGGCAGGGGCCAAAACGATATGCGGCGTGACCCGCCGCGCCTGCAGCATATCGATCACGGTGCGCAGTGCCTCCAGATTTGCGGCCCCACCCTCCCAGCACATCACATCCATGCCATCGACGATGGCGAGATCCCGGCGCCAAGCCCGCGGCGTCGACTTGGGGGCATTAAAGGAGGCCCCGGACGCCTCCTGACTTGGCGAATCCGCTCTGGGATGGGCGTGATCGAGGTCGCCGACGACCAGACCAACTCGGGAGGCGCCTTCCTCGCCCAGAGACTCAGTCACCTGCGCCGAGATCTGTTCGGAGGCCGCGTCCGGGTGCGCGTGAGAGGCGCGCAATTGAGCGGAGTTCGCATCCGCAAGGCGGCCCGTCACAACGAGCTCCGAAGTTTCCGCACCCATGGAAGCTGGATATCTTCGCAACCAGGCAAGCGGCTTTCGGAGGATGTCGAATAAGTACCTGAGAAACATTTTTCGTGTAATTGATGCGGTGCAGCGCAAGGATGATAGAGAGACCGCCTGCAGCAGCGGCACCGATACGGCTCCAGCCAATTGCCGCGGCGCCATCACTGTCACACCATCACTTTGGCGAAGTCCAGCGTCATGATGAATGGGAGCCGCGACGGTGAAGCAATCCCTTTGCAGCCTGCAGATTTTCGTGGATTGAGGACACGGCCCAATGGGTGATTTTGTCATTGTCTGCGGCCCGAAAGGGCATGTCTGGCATGGTGCTCACATTCTGGTAACAGAAAGGGCCGAAAACCATGTCGTGACAAGTCTGGGCACCTTCAGACGCGACCACTACGGCACACTCCGCCTCGAGACCGACCCTGCCTTCCACATTGAGGAGGACCCGGAAGTAGAGCAGACTTGACCATGGTGCCCGTCAACTACTTGGGATGTCGCGAAAAGCTTTGATTTGGACCGAAACCAACCCTGCAAGGCCACAGCTGATCCAGCGTCCTTCATGTCCGAAATTTGCTACATATTTCGGACAATCGAAGCGAGAGTGCGGTCCCGCATCGATGCAGGCAACCCCTACGGTATCGAAGCACCGTGGCGCCAATCATCAGGGTGCGGCGGCGACAATGCCGGCGACGGTCGTCAGTGCCTTTCCTGACTGCTCACCTACCGCAGGAGATCCTGAACGACCGAGGGCTGCTTGGCGATGAGCGCCAGCAACACCTGCGCCGGCCCGGTAGGGTGGCGTCTTCCCTGTTCCCAGTTCAGCAAGGTACCTTTTGCGACACCGATACTCCTAGCAAATTCGGATTGCGACAGCCCGGTTTTTTGACGGACCTTGGCGACGTCAACGCTGGTGACAGCGACGTCATGCACCTTGGCGCCGGCCTGCTGGCCCTCTGCGAAGGCCAGTGCCTCTTCGAGGCCCTTGGTCACAGATTCAAATGCGCTCATCTGTCGTCTCCGTACCTGGCGATGATCGCCTTGCTCATCTCTACGGCCGCGGCCTGCTCCGACTTCGAGAGGTTGGCCTTCTCGTTCTTGGCGAACGCCGTGATCAGGAAGATCGGCATATGAATGCCGCCGAACACGTAGATCGTCCTGAACCCACCGCTCTTGCCGCCGCCTTCCCGCGGGATACGAACCTTGCGCAGACCGCCGCCAAGCGACACGCCTGCTTCTGGGTTCGCGGCAATGAAGGTGATCGCCGCCGCCCGCTCCTCGTCCGACATGATCGCCTTTGCGCGCTTCTGGAACTCGGGAAGCTCGACCACTGTCTGCAATCGTGTCATCTTCTGCTACCATATATATGCGTCACTGACATATACGTCAACGGCGTACCCGCGAACTCCGACCTTTGCAAGTCCCCCGGCCTGGTTCTGAACCGACAAAGGAGCTTCATCCATGGACGCAGACGACGACAAGATCGACGACGCGGTGCTCGCGCTACTTTGGTTGACACTGCACGACGAACGCCGAGCGTGGAAGGGAATGGATTGGGCGGCCCTGGATCGCCTTTACGAAAAAGGGCTCATCCACAACCCCGCCACGCGCGCCAAGTCCATTATGCTCACCGACGAGGGCTTGAAGGTTTCCGAAGCGCTGTTTCGCAAAATGTTCGCGCGCTCTGGCGGCTAGCTGGCGCGCGAAGTGAACTGCATCGAGGATGCGGGCTTAGCTAACAGGCCGCTGAAAAAGTCTGCTAAGTGGAACGATTTTTCTTGAGCTGGAGCTCGATGCACCCAGGTTCGCGAAGAGGCAGTCCGAGTAGCCCCTTTCCGTCTCAGGTTGCGAGCGGTTTCGGCAGCCAACCGAGGTTGCAGGCCACCATCGGATAGTGCCCCCGCGCGTGGTGTAGGAGCGTCGACCTTCGGAGAGGTCCGGGT
>NZ_JAAGOU010000006.1:0-243844 GCF_010500775.1 Salipiger sp. PrR002 | reverse complement strand
GCGCGGCGCTGGCCCCGGCAGGGCCGCCGCCGACCACAAGCGCCCGGGCGCGGCCCGGCAGGGTGAACGGGGCGAGCGCGGCCCCGCAGAGCAATGCGGCGCCAAAGCCGCGGCGCGTGAGGCGCGTCATGATCCGTCTCCTTTTTGCTTCTTTTCAAGCAGTTCCGCCTCGGGGTGAATGGGGCGGTAAATCTCTACCCGGTCGCCGTCCTTCACCGGCTTGTCGAGTTTCGCCACCGTCCCGAAGATGCCGACCTTCATCTCGGAAAGGTCGATCTCGGGAAATTCTCCCAGCAGGCCCGAGCGCTCGATCACGTCGCGCACCGTGGCGCCCTCGTCGATCTCGAAGCGTTTCCACACCTGCGCGGTGGGTTTGGCATAGGCGCATCCGACGTTCATTCGCTCTCTCCCATTTCGCCCATGTCAGGCTCGGGCTGCAGCACGCCGACGGCGGTGAACACCCGCGCCGGGTCGGCGCTGCCGCGCCCTGCGGCGCTTTGCGTGCTGCGCCGGTCGAGCAGCGCCTTCAGCGCCAGCAAGCCCCCCAGCACCAGAAAGCCGCCCGGCGGCAGGATCATCAGCAGAAACCCCTGATAGCCGGGGATCACCGTGGTCTCGAGAAAGCCAAAGCTCGGCCCGAGCAGCACCGACGCCCCGGCAAAGAGCGTGCCCGCGCCGAGGATTTCGCGCAGCGCCCCCAGCAGCACCAGCGAGGCGGTGAAGCCCAGCCCCATCATCAGCCCATCCCAGCCCGCAGCCAGCGGGTGTTGGCGCGAGGCGAAGGCCTCGGCGCGGCCAAGGATGGCGCAATTGGTGACGATCAGCGGGATGAAGAGGCCAAGCTGCCGGTGCAACTCATGGGCAAAGGCGTTGAGCCCCATGTCCACCGCCGTCACGAGGCAGGCGATGATCAGCACGAAGGCGGGGATGCGGATGTCGGGGGTGATCACATGGCGCAGCAGCGAGACCGCCAGACCTGAGGCGATCAGCACCGCCGTGGTCGCCAGCCCCATGCCCAGCCCGTTGGTCGCGGTGCCGGTCACCGCCAGCAGCGGGCAGAGCGCAAGAAGCTGGCCAAAGACCACGTTATTGTCCCACAGCCCGTCGCGGGCGATGCGCGCGTAATCGGTCATGGTTCGGCTCCTTCTTCTGCGGTGAGGATCGCCGCACGCTGGCGCTCGTACAGCGCGAGGCCGCGGGCGACGGTGGCCACCACCGCCCGCGGGGTGATCGAGGCGCCCGAGAACTGGTCGAAGATCCCGCCGTCGCGGGCGATGTGCCAGCCCTCGGGTGCGGTATTGGTTAAGCTGCGTCCGGTAAAATCTTGAACCCATTCGCTTTTGGCGGCCTCGATCTTGTCGCCCAGGCCCGGAGTTTCCGCATGCGACAGCACCCGGACGCCGCTTAGCGTGCCATCCGGCGTGATCCCCATCAGCACCCGGATCGCGCCGCCATAGCCGTAGCCGGTCAGCTCGAAAGCGGCGCCGGTGACCTCTCCTTCAAGGGTGGCGCGATGCACGTTCAGCGGCCCCTCGGCGGGGTCCTCCAGCGCCAGCGGGTGCTGCGCCGGGTCGTTGTCATGCGCCATGGTCAGCACCTGCGAGAGCGAGGCGCGCATGTCCTCGGCCTCGCGCGCCGCAATCGGGCCCATGGTCAGCTGGTCGGTGAGCGCCAGCGTCATCGCGCTGCCAAGGCCGAAGAGCCCCAGCGCAAGCCCGGCGGCGAGCGGCGTGTCGCGCAGCGCCCGCAGGCGCGGGGGTTTGGGCTGCAGGGTGTCGCTCATGCCTTCTCTCCCAGCTTGTCGGTCAGCGGCAGCGGCTTGCCCGAGCGGGTGCGGCCAAAGACACGCGGGCGCACATAGGTGTCGATCAGCGGCGTCACCGCGTTCATCAGCAGCACCGCGAAGGCCACGCCCTCGGGGAAGGCACCCCATGTGCGGATGACGAAGATCAGCGCGCCGACGCCGATGCCATAGATCGCCTTGCCCGCGCCGGTGACCGGCGAGGTGACGTAATCGGTGGCGATGAAGAAGGCGCAGAGCATCAGCCCGCCCGAGGTCAGATGCAGCAGCGGCGGGATGAAATGCTCGGGGTCGAGCGCATGGCCGATGGCGGCAAGGATGAAGACAGATCCCAGCACGGTGAGCGGGATCACCAGCGTGATGATCCGAAGGAGCACCAGCGCGATGCCGCCGCCAAGCAGCAGATAGGCCGAGGTCTCGCCAAGGCTGCCCGAGATCATCCCCTGCGCATGGGTCTTCAGGTCCGGCAGCCCGGTGAGGATCTCGGCCATGGGCACTCCGGCGTCGAGGCTGCTTTGCACGTGGTTGAGAGTGGAGGCGCTGCTCATCGCGTCGAAGCCGGTGCCGCCGCCAAAGGTGATCGCCACAGCCTGAGCCAGATCGGGACCGGCACCGCCAAGCGGGGCGACCCATGTGGTCATCTGCACCGGCAGGGCGATCAGCAGCATGGCGCGGGCGACCATCGCGGGGTTGAAGAGGTTCTGCCCGAGCCCGCCAAAGGCGTGTTTGGCCAGCAGGATCGCGATGCCCGCCCCGGTGACGCCCAGCCACCATGGCGCCCAGGGCGGTAGCGACAGCGCCAGCAGCCAGCCGGTCAACACCGCCGAGCCATCCGACAGCCCGCGCAGCAGCGGTTTTCCTGCGAGCGACAGGGCCAGCGCCTCGAACAGCGGCGCCGAGAGCAGCGTCACCGCAAAGAGCAGCGCGGCGGGCCAGCCGAATTGCGCCATGCCAAAGAGCGTCGCGGGGGTCAGGCAGACCATCACCGCCACCATGGTGCGCGGCACGTTGAACATCGAATGGGTGTGCGGCCCGGCGATGATGCGAGGAAGGCTCATTTGGTGACCTCCGTATCCGAGGCGGCGGCTGCGGCCTCCTTGGCGCGCTTCTTCTCGGCGTCGCGCTTTTTCTTCTCGGCCATCTCGGCCTTGCGCTTGGCCATGGCGGCGCGTTTGGCCTCGGCCACGGCCTCTTCGCGGGCGGTGCGCTCGGCGGCGAGGCGCTTGGTGGCCTCTTGCTGGTGCTTGCGGCTCTGGCTCTCGGCCAGCGCGCCCTTGGCGTAGTTGAAGGCCTGCACCAGCGGGATCGACGAGGGGCAGATATACGAGCAGGAGCCGCAGGAGACGCAATCCATCAGCCCGACGTCCGCCGCGCCATCAAGGTCCTCAGCCTGAATGCGGGCGTTCATCTCGAAGGGCATCAGCCCGCAGGGGCAGACCTGCACGCAGGACCCGCAGCGGATGCAGGGGTGCGGTTCGGTGGCGCGCGTCTCGGCGCGGGTGAGGGCAAGCACGCCATTGGTGCCCTTGACGATGGGCACGCGCAGGTTCTGCACCGGCTGGCCCATCATCGGCCCGCCCAGAAGCAGCCGGTCCGGCTCGCCCTGCAGGCCGCCGCAATGTTCCAGAAGATCGGCCACCGGCGTGCCGATCAGCACCCGAAGGTTGGCAGGCTGGCCGACGCCACGCCCCGAAACGGTGACCACGCGCGAGATCAGCGGCTCGCCGTAGCGCACGGCGGCATGCACCGCCTGCGCGGTGGCGGCATTGTGCACCACCACGCCCAGTTCGGCGGTAAGCGCGCGGGCCGGGGTCTCCATCCCGGTGACGGTCTGCACGAGGTGCTTTTCCGAGCCCATGGGATATTGCGTCGGCACTACTTTGATCTCGAGCCGGATGCCCATGGGCAGGTTGTGGCGCTGCAGCGCGTCGGCGGCCTCGGGCTTGTTGGACTCGATGGCGACGATGAGCCGCGAGACCCCCAGCGCCCGCGCCATGATCGCCGCGCCATCGGCCACTTCCTCGGCCTGTTCGCGGATCAGCCGGTCGTCGCAGGTGAGGTAGGGCTCGCATTCGGCGGCGTTGATGATCAGCGTGTGCAGCTGGTATTTCGCGCGCAGGTTCAGCTTCACCGCTGCGGGGAAGGTGGCGCCGCCCATGCCGACGATCCCGGCCTCCGCGACGCGCGCGGCAAGATCCTCGGGGCTTGCGGTCTCGGGGCGCAGGCGCGGCAGGCGCGGACCCCATTCGTCGGCGCCATCGGGGCGCAGGGTGATCGTCGGCACCGGCAGGCCCGAGGGATGCGGCGCGGTGAAATGGCCCACCGCGATGATCTCGCCCGAGGTGGGGGCATGGACATTGGCCGACACCGGCCCGCGCGCACGGCCGATCAACTGGCCCTTGAGCACATGGTCGCCGCGCCGCACCAGCGGCTCGGCCTCGGCCCCGATGTGCTGTTGCAGCGGGATGCGCAGAAGCTTGGGCATGGGCAGTGGCTCGATCGCGCAATGGGCGGCAAGGAACTTGCGGCCCTCGGGGTGCACCCCGCCGCGGATGCCGAAAAGCTGGGCCGGTTTGCGCAGGGCAGAGAGCGACAGGAAGCTCATGCCAGCCTCCGGACGGTCTGGGCCGTCTGTGTGGTCTGCGGTTTCTCCCAGTACCAGCTGCGCAGGGTGCGGGGCTTCTTGCGCAGAAGGATCGCTTGGGTCGGGCAGACCTCGACGCATTCGTTGCAGCCGATGCAGGCGTCGGGGATCACCGTGTGGATCTGCTTGGCCGCGCCGAGGATGGCGTCGGTCGGGCAGCGCTTGAAGCACTTGGTGCAGCCGGTGCAATGGTCCTCGAAGATGAAGGCGATACGCGGGGTCGTGTCGGCCATGTCGCCTGGCGCGGGCGGGGCTATGCCGGTGATCTCGGCCAGCTGCAGCACCACGTCGCGCCCGCCCGGCGGGCAAAGGGTGAGCGGCGCGCCGCCTTCTGCGATGGCCTCCGCCGCGCCCGAGCAGCCGGGAAAGCCGCATTGGCCGCAGTTGGTGCCGGGCAGGGCGGCGGTGATCTCTTCGACGATGGGCGGGGCGTTCACCTGCAGGCGGCGGGCGGCGACGCCCAGAACAAGGCCCAGTGTCACGCCAAGGGCAGACATGGTGGCGGCGGCGGCAAGCATGGTCGTATCCTCCGAACGTGGCGGATCAATTGGGCACGAGACCGGCAAAGCCCATGAACGCCATGGACAGCAGGCCCGCGGAAATGAAGGAAATGGGCACCCCGGCAAAGGCCGCGGGCACCGAAAGCTGGGCGAGTTTCTCGCGCAGCCCGGCAAAGATCACGAGCACCAGCGTGAACCCCAGCGCCGAGCCGAAGCCGTAGAGCAGGCTCTGCGCGAAATTGTGCTCTTCTTGAATGTTCAGCAGCGCGACGCCGAGCACCGCGCAGTTTGTGGTGATCAGCGGCAGATAGATGCCAAGCGCGCGGTAGAGCACCGGGGACATCTTGCGCATCACCGCCTCGGTGAATTGCACGATGGCGGCGATCACCAGAATGAAGGCGAGGATGCGCAGGTATTGCAGGCCCAGAGGCAGCAGCAGCGCGGTTTCGATCACCCATGAGGCGGCGGCGGCGAGGGTCAGCACGAAGGTCGTGGCAAGCCCCATGCCGATGGCCGCGTCGGTCTTGCGCGAGACGCCCATGAAGGGACAGAGCCCGAGGAACTTCACCAGCACGACATTGTTCACCAGCGCGGTGCCCAGCAGGATCAGGAAAATCTCGCTCATCTTGGTCTCCTCTGCCGCGTCTCTGCCTCTGCGGGGCGGCGGTGGAGAGGGTGAAGCAAGGCCCGTGCCAAGCGGATTTCGCGCGTGGTTTCTGTGTGGTTTCTGTGGGGTGGCTGGGCGAAGGCTGGCAATCGTGGTGCCCGCGCGCCGCCGCTGTCGCAATGGCTACAAAATGTCGGACAGGGGGCCGATGGGTACCCTTGGCGCGGGAACTGGCGCTGCCGGTGCAGGCGCTCACAGACTTGGCACGGCATTTGCTTGGCTCTGAGGCACACGCCGTGACACGCGCGCCGCCAGAGGGAGACCCGCGCCATGACCAAAGGAAGTCTGACGTTCACCGATGTCGATCTGACGGTAACCGTGCCTGCGGGCACGCGGATCATCGAGATCTCGGAAAAAGTCGGGGCGGGGATCGTCTTCGGCTGCCGCGAGGGCGACTGCGGCACCTGCATCACCCATGTGCTTGAGGGCTCTGAGCATCTGTCGGACCCCTCCGCGCTGGAGCTTCGGGTTCTGCGCGAGAACTTGGCCGGGCAGTCCGACCGGCTGGCCTGCCAGTGTCAGGTGCTGGGCGGCGCGGTGAAGGTGAAGCCGGGCTGACGGTCGGCGGTTGCGCAAGATGTCAGGATTTGGAGGGCCGAAGATGGATACCACCGAAAGCACTACCCCCAGCGATACGCCGGGTTTCCTGCGCGAGACCCTGCGGGTGATCGGCGCCCGCGACGGTCAGATCGAGTTGGAACTGCGACGCACCGCCGGATGCGCCGCCTGCGCGGTGCGCGAGACCTGCGGTCCGCGCGCGCTGACCGAGATGGCCGCCGCGCGCAAGACCCATCGCTTCGAGCGGCTCGTGCTGCCGCACGCCGGGCCGGCACAGCCCGGTGACAGCGCGGTGGTGGTCATGCCGTCTGCGGTCTTTCTCGGGGCGGCGGGGCTGATGTACCTTCTGCCGGTGCTGATGCTGGTCCTCTGCGTCAGCCTGTGCAGTGCGCTGGGGATTTCGGACGCGCTGGCCGCGGCGCTCTGCATCCCCGCGCTTGCCGCCTCCTTCCTGCCGTTTCGCGCCAGCGAGCGGCGCGGACGGCTGGCAGAGGAGATCAGGATCGAGCGGATCATCCCGGCCGGATCGCGCGCATGAGCACCCGCGCCCTGCGACTGTGGGCGCTGGCGGTGCTGCTTGTGGCGGCGCTTGGCTTTGGGCTGCGGACGGGGCGCGGCGGCGAATATCGCGAGACGGTCTATGTCTTCGGCACGCTTGTCGAGATCGTCATTCAGGGCGAGCGGCCCGCGCGCGCACGGGCGGCGGCGGGGGACGTGGCGCAGCTGCTTCAGGGGCTGCACGGCGCTTGGCACGCATGGCGACCGGGCGCGCTGACCGATCTCAACGCCGCGCTTGCCAGCGGAGAGCCTGCCTCGGTGCCGCCAAATCTGGCCTCGGCGCTGTCGCGGGCGCGCGATCTCTCCTGTGCCAGCGGCGGGCGGTTCGAGCCCGCGATTGGCGCATTGATCAGCCTCTGGGGCTTTCATCAGGACACGCCGCCAGAAGGTGCGCCACCGGACCCAGCGCGGATCGCCGCGCTGCGGGCGGCACAGCCGAAGATGACCGACCTCATTCTAGACGGTACACGCGTCCGCTCGACCAACCGGGCCGTGCAGCTTGACCTCGGCGGCTTTGCCAAGGGCGCGGCGCTAGAGCAGGCGGTGGCCGTGCTGCACGCGCGCGGGATCGAGAATGCGGTGCTCAACGCGGGCGGCGACGTGACGGTGAGCGGCGGCAACGGCGCGCGGCCTTGGCGCGTGGCGATCCGCGATCCCTTTGTCTGGGGGGCGGTCGCCTCAGTCGCGTTGAAGCCCGGAGAAAGCCTATACACATCGGGAAATTACGAGAGATACTTCGAGTACTCCGGCACCCGTTTTGCGCATATCATCGACCCGAAGACAGGCTGGCCGGTCCAGCAGATCGTCTCGGTCACGGTGCTGGACAGCGACCCGAGCCGCGCCGATGCGGCGGCCACTGCGCTGTCGGTCGCCGGGGCGCAGGACTGGCCGCAGGTCGCCTCGGACATGGGCGTGGATGCGGTGCTGCTGATCGACGAGGCCGGACGGATGTTTGCGAGCCCTCGGATGCGCGCGCGCCTGTCGCCGGTCGGCGATGGCTTTCCGGCTGAGATCACCGAAGTGCCGCTGCCGCCCGCGATCGCCCGTCACTGCGCACCGGCTGGCATGAGCTTTGCTGAAATCCGAAAGAGCGGCCCTTCGCGGGTGGCCTTCCTTCCACACAGCAAGTGAGCACAGCCATGGCCAATATCACCTTCCAATCCCCGATCATGCAGCGCGACAAAACTGTCTACGCTGTCGCCGGCAACACCGCGACGATCCTCGCGCTCGCCAAAGAGCATGAGATCCCGATCCCCTTTGATTGCGGCGATGGCGACTGCGGGTCGTGCCTGATCGAAGTGACCTCGCTCGAGGACAAGCCCGCGATGGGCATGGCCCTGACCGAAAAGGAAAAGGCGCGGCTCAAGGAGCTTTCGAAGCTGACCCCGGCAGAGATCGAGAACGCCGAGGTCAACGACATGCCGCCGCGCTACCGGCTGGCGTGCCAGTTCATCGCGCGCAACGAGGATGTGCTGGTGCGCTTCAGCGGCGCGCCGGGCGGCTCGGACTGAGCCACGCACGACCCAAACACCCAATCACAGGAGCGACAGATGAAAACCAACATGAAGCTGCCGAATGTCACCTTTCGCACGCGGGTGCGCGACGAGAGTGTGGGCGGGCCGAACCCGTTTCGCTGGCAGGACATGACCACCGCCGATTACTTCAAGGGCAAGCGGGTGATCCTCTTCTCGCTGCCGGGGGCGTTCACGCCCACCTGCTCGACCTACCAACTGCCCGGTTTCGAAGAGAATTTCACGCGGTTCCGCGACCTTGGCATCGACGAGATTTATTGCCTGTCGGTCAACGACAGCTTTGTGATGAACCAATGGGCGCGCGCGCAGGGAATCGCGCATGTGAAGGTCATTCCCGACGGCTCGGGCGAGTTCACCCGGCGCATGGGAATGCTGGTCGGCAAGGACAACCTCGGCTTTGGCCAGCGCTCTTGGCGCTATGCGGCGATCGTCAATGACGGCGTGGTCGAGGCGTGGTTCGAAGAGCCCGGCCTGATGGACAACTGCCCCGATGATCCCTACGGCGAAAGCTCGCCGGACACTCTGCTTGCCTATCTCGAGACCGCAGCGGTCGCAGCGGAGTAGGGCGCGCGCCGCCCCCCTTTGGAACCGCCTTTAACACCCCGCCCATGCTGGCGGGGTGTTCGCGTCTCAGCATGGCGGGGGCCACTTGGCACGCGGCTTGCTGAATGAGTGGCAGGCGCAGTGCCGCCCCGCGCGGCGGATGGGTGCTGCGCGCATCCGACATCCAGACAGAGGAATGCAGCCCATGGCCAAGATTGGCATCTTTTTCGGAACCGACACCGGCAACACCCGCAAGATCGCGAAGCAGATCAAGCGCCAGTTCGACGATGATCTGATGGCGAAGCCGCTCAACGTCAACCGCACCGAGGTCGATGACTTCATGAGTTACGACTTCCTGATCCTCGGCACGCCGACGCTGGGCGACGGGCTGCTGCCCGGGCTCAGTGCCGATGCCGAGAGCGAAAGCTGGGAGGAGTTCCTGCCCAAGCTCGAGGACCAGAGCTTTGAGGGCAAGACCATCGCGATCTACGGGCTTGGCGATCAGGTGACCTATCCCCTGGAGTTCATCAACGCCGTCTTCTTCTTGCATGAGTTCTTTGAAGAGCGCGGTGCCAAGATGGTCGGTTACTGGCCGACCGAAGGCTACGGCTTCGAGGAGTCCATGGCGGTCGACGGCGACCATTTCCTTGGTCTGGCGCTCGATCTCGACAATGAATCCATGCTGACCGAAGAGCGGCTCGCGGGCTGGCTGGCGAGCATTGCCGAGACCTTCGGCCTGCCGCTCTCTGCGGCCAGCGACGCGGCCTGATCCGGCCATACCCTCCAAAACCCGTTATGGCGCGGCTCCGATGGTTCGGGGCCGCGTCCTTTTTTGGGGCAGTGCGAATATGGGGTGCGACTGTCGGTCTTTGTCGGCTTTTGTCGGCTTTGCTCCAAGCTCCAAAAATCCTCGTAAGCCACTGATTTTAAATCATATGAGTGATTTCTGCGGCTTGGCACGCTCCCTGCTTCTTACTCATCGAGCGCGGTCGCGCACCGTCTCGACCATGACACCGAACGAAGCAACCAAAGGAACCGATTATGAGCGAACTTCGTCAGATCGCCTTCTACGGCAAGGGTGGGATCGGCAAGTCCACCACCTCGCAGAACACCCTCGCAGCGCTGGTCGAAATGGGTCAGAAGATCCTGATCGTCGGCTGCGACCCCAAGGCGGACTCCACCCGCCTTATCCTCAACTCCAAGGCGCAGGACACCGTGCTGCACCTTGCCGCCGAGATGGGATCGGTAGAGGACCTCGAGCTCGAAGACGTGCTCAAGGTCGGCTATCAGGACATCAAATGCGTCGAGTCCGGCGGCCCCGAGCCGGGGGTCGGCTGTGCCGGTCGCGGCGTGATCACCTCGATCAACTTCCTCGAGGAAAACGGCGCCTATGACGATGTCGATTACGTCTCTTACGACGTTCTTGGCGACGTGGTCTGCGGCGGCTTCGCCATGCCGATCCGCGAGAACAAGGCGCAGGAAATCTACATCGTCATGTCTGGCGAGATGATGGCGCTTTATGCCGCCAACAACATCTCGAAGGGCATTTTGAAATATGCCAACTCCGGCGGCGTGCGCCTTGGCGGCCTGATCTGCAACGAGCGGCAGACCGACAAGGAACTGGAACTGGCCGAAGCGATGGCCGCCAAGCTGGGATCGAAGCTCATCCACTTCGTGCCGCGCGACAACATCGTGCAGCACGCGGAACTGCGGCGCCAGACGGTGCTGCAATATGCGCCCGAGTCCAAGCAGGCCGACGAGTACCGCCAACTGGCCAAGAAGATCCACGAGAACTCGGGCAAGGGCGTGATCCCGACCCCGGTCACCATGGACGAGCTGGAAGAGATGCTGATGGAGTTCGGCATCATGCAGTCCGAGGAAGAGCGTCTCGCAGCCATCGCCGCCTCCGAAGCGCAGGCCGGCTGAGACGGCCCGACCCCAGAGCCCCCAGAGCCACCGGAGGCCGCGCCCTGCGGCCTCCATCCCCCCGGAAATCAGTGAGAGGAGCCAAAAGGATGGCCAAGGATCACGCAAACGGGCCGGAAGATTATGAGGCGATGATCGAGGAAGTCCTCGAAGCCTATCCGGCCAAGGCGAAGAAACGCCGCGCCAAGCACCTGACGGTGTCGAAGCCTTCGGAAGAAGAGCCAGATGCCACCACCGGGATCGCGTCGAAATGCGACACCCAGAAATCCAACGTCAAGTCCGTGCCGGGCGTGATGACCATCCGGGGCTGCGCCTATGCGGGCTCCAAAGGGGTGGTCTGGGGACCGGTGAAAGACATGGTGCATATCTCGCACGGCCCCGTGGGCTGCGGGCAGTACTCGTGGTCGCAGCGCCGCAACTACTACATCGGCAAGACCGGCGTGGACAGCTTCGTGACGATGCAGTTCACCACCGATTTCCAGGAAAAGGACATCGTCTTTGGCGGCGACAAGAAGCTGGCCAAGACCATCGACGAGATCAACGAGCTGTTCCCGCTGTCGAACGGCACCACGATCCAGTCGGAATGCCCGATCGGCCTCATCGGCGACGACATCGAAGCGGTCGCCCGCCAGAAGAAGAAGGAAACCGGCAAGACCATGGTGCCGGTCCGCTGCGAAGGCTTCCGCGGCGTGTCGCAGTCGCTGGGTCACCACATCGCCAATGACGCGGTGCGTGACTGGGTGTTCGAACAGGAAGAAAGCGACGCGGTGAAGGCCTATGAGCCCGGCCCCTACGATGTGAACGTCATTGGCGATTACAACATCGGCGGCGACGCTTGGGCCTCGCGCATCCTGCTCGAAGAGATGGGCCTCAACGTGGTCGGCAACTGGTCCGGCGACGCGACGCTGGCCGAGATCGAGCGCGCCCCCAAGGCCCGGCTCAACCTCATCCACTGCTACCGGTCGATGAACTACATCTGCCGCTACATGGAGGAAAAGCACGGCATCGGCTGGATGGAGTACAACTTCTTCGGCCCGACCCAGATCGCCGCGAGCCTGCGCGCCATCGCCAAGAACTTCGACGAGACCATTCAGGAAAACGCCGAGAAGGTCATCGCCAAGTATCAGCCTCTGGTCGACGAGGTGATCGCCAAATACAAGCCGCGCCTCGAAGGCAAATCGGTGATGCTCTACGTTGGCGGGCTTCGTCCGCGCCACGTGGTGACGGCTTATGACGATCTGGGCATGGTCATCGCCGGCACCGGCTATGAGTTCGCCCATGGCGACGACTACAAGCGCACCGGCCACTACGTGAAGGAAGGCACGCTGATCTATGATGACGTCACCGGCTACGAGCTGGAGAAGTTCATCGAGCGCGTGCGCCCCGATCTCGTCGGCTCGGGCATCAAGGAGAAATACCCGGTGCAGAAGATGGGCATCCCGTTCCGCCAGATGCACAGCTGGGACTACTCCGGCCCGTACCACGGCTATGACGGCTTTGCGATCTTCGCCCGCGACATGGACATGGCGGTGAACTCGCCGGTCTGGAACCTCTATGACGCGCCTTGGGAAGCCGGTCAGGCCATCGCCGCCGAGTAACCCTTCGCGTTTTCCCAGCGCCGGGGGGCCATTGCTCCCGGTCTCCCGGCGCCCCTCCCACATGATCCCCTCAACAGGCGCGTCTCGGAATGCGGACGGCCAACAGAAGGAATACATCCATGCCCCAGTCCGGCGACAAGGTGCTCGACCACGCACCGCTCTTCCAGCAGCCCGAATACAAGGAGATGCTGGCCAACAAGAAGATGAAGTTCGAATGCGGCCATCCCGACGAGCTGGTCACCGAGATCGGTGACTGGACCAAGTCGTGGGAGTACCGCGAGAAGAACCTTGCCCGCGAGGCGCTGACGGTGAACCCCGCCAAGGCCTGCCAGCCGCTCGGCGCGGTGTTTGCCGCCGCAGGCTATGAGCAGACGCTGTCCTTCGTGCACGGCAGCCAAGGCTGCGTGGCCTATTACCGCTCGCATCTGTCGCGCCACTTCAAGGAGCCGAGCTCTTGCGTGTCGTCCTCGATGACCGAGGATGCGGCGGTCTTCGGCGGTCTGACCAATATGGTCGACGGTCTGGCCAACGCCAAGGCGCTCTATGATCCCAAGATGATCGCGGTCAGCACCACCTGCATGGCCGAAGTGATCGGCGACGACCTCAACTCCTTCATCATCCAGTCGAAGGAAAAGGGATCGGTCCCCGAGGACTTCGACGTGCCCTTCGCGCATACCCCGGCCTTCGTCGGCAGCCACGTCGATGGCTATGACAACATGCAAAAGGGCATCATCAGCCACTTCTGGGAAGGCGAGGAACGCACCGAGACCGACAAGATCAACATCATCCCCGGCTTCCACGGGTTCGCCGTGGCCAACAACCGCGAGATCACGAAGATGCTGGATGCCATGGGCGTCGAGTTCAGCTTCCTGTCGGATGTCTCGGACGTCTACGACACGCCCTCGGACGGCGAGTTCCGTATGTACGATGGCGGCACCAAGCTCGACGAGGCCAAGGCGGCGCTGAACGCCAAGGCGACGATCTCGATGCAGGAATACTGCAGCCCCAAGACGCTGGAATATATCGCGGGCAAAGGGCAGGAGACCGCCGCGCTGCACTATCCGATGGGCGTGCAGGGCACCGATGAGTTCCTGATGAAAGTGCAGGAACTGACCGGCAAGGAGATCCCCGAGGAACTGCGCCTCGAGCGTGGCCGTCTGGTGGATGCCATCGCCGACAGTCAGGCGTGGCTGCACGGCAAGACCTTCGCGATCTACGGCGATCCCGATTTCGTCTACGGCATGACCCGCTTCGTCATGGAACTGGGCGGCGAGCCGGTGCACTGCCTTGCCACCAACGGCAACAAGAAGTGGGCCGCCAAGATGGAAGCGCTTTTGGCCTCTTCGCCCTTCGGCAAGCAGGGTCAGGTCTGGGCGGGCAAGGATCTGTGGCACATGCGCTCGTTCCTCAACACCGAGCCCTGCGACATGCTGATCGGCAACAGCTACGGCAAGTATCTCGAGCGCGACACCGGCACGCCGCTGATCCGTCTGGCCTTCCCGATCTTCGACCGCCACCACCACCACCGCTTCCCGACCATGGGGTATCAAGGCGCGCTGACGGTGCTGGTCAAGCTGCTGGATACGGTGTTCGACAAGCTCGACGACGACACCATCGTTCCGGGCGAGACCGACTACAGCTACGACCTGACCCGCTGATCGGGGCAGGGCGAACAGGGCACCGGCCGCGGGAGACCGCGGCCGGTGTTTTTCTGGCGTTGCGCCGACACGCCCGGGATCAAGGCGAAGCCGCCGGGCGAGCGCCTGCCCGTCCCGGCGGGCTGGCGCTTTGATGCCGCTGAGCATCGCTTGAGGTCACTCGGACTTGGCGGGAATAAAGCGCTGACCACAATCGCTTCAGCGCCACCCCACGGGCAGGCGCGCGCCCGGCTTGCGTTGCACTGGCTTTGGGCTCGCTACGGCCGCACGTAGGCGTAGCCGTCCTCCTGCAACTCGATCAGCCGCACCACGCCCGAGGGCACCACGCTGGCCTCTTCCAGCAGCACGACCTTCTCGCCGGTCTTCTTCTCCATTCCGGCGATCGTATTGGCGCAGGCCGAGAAGGTGATCGGCAGTTCCAGCGACATGGTCTCGATCCGGTCCTTCACCGGGCTCTTGCCCTCGACCAGCATGTGCAGGCCGGGCCCGTAGGCGACCATCTCGATGACCACCTCGTCACCCACTTCGGCGTAATAGGCCGCGAGGTTCTGGGCGTTGTTGAGCGCCATATTGAGCACATGCGGCTCGTTCTGATCGACGTGGATCGCCACGTGATGGGTTTTTCCTGCTGCCATGGCCATTGCAGGCGCAGCCGCCAGAATGGCGGCGAGCGCGGTTCTCCTGATCATGTTGGTCTCCTCCCTAAGACACCAAAATCATACATTCGAATGCATTGTTTTGATAGCGCCTTCTGCACGGCCTCAGGACAGTGCCCAGCGTTTCGGATGCCCCATTGTCGGGAAAGCTACAGGCGCTTCAGGCCCCGGTAAGGCCCCGCGCGCCCTTGAAAACCGCGGCCAATGGCGGATGGCACGGCGCTTGCTTGGATACCTCGAACCCGCGCGAGGAGACCCCAAGATGGCCGATGCCCTGAAAGACAAGATCGCCGATGTCTTTGACGAGCCCGCCTGCGGCACCAACGTCTCGAAGTCCGAGCAGCAGCGCAAGAAGGGCTGCGCCAAGCCGCTGACCCCCGGCGCGGCGGCGGGGGGCTGCGCCTTCGACGGCGCCAAGATCGTGCTGCAGCCCATCGTCGACGTGGCGCATCTGGTGCATGCACCACTGGCCTGCGAGGGCAACGGCTGGGACAACCGGGGCGCGGCCTCTTCGGGGTCCGAGCGCTACCGCACCGGCTTCACCACCGACATGAGCGAGCTCGACATCGTCATGGGGCACGGCGAGCGCAAGCTCTTTCGTGCCATCCGCGAGGTGATCGAGGCCGAGGCGCCGCCGGCGGTCTTTGTCTATGCCACCTGCGTGCCGGCGCTGATCGGGGATGACATCGACGCCGTCTGCCGCGCCGCCACCGAGAAATTCGGCACGCCCTGCATTCCGGTCAACGCGCCCGGCTTCGTCGGCTCCAAGAACCTCGGCAACAAGCTGGCGGGCGAGGCGATGCTCGATCACGTGATCGGTACGCTGGAGCCCGAGACGCTCACCCCCTACGACATCAATATCGTCGGCGATTACAACCTGTCGGGCGAGCTGTGGCAGGTCAAACCGCTGCTCGACAAGCTGGGGATCCGCATCCTCGGCTCGCTGGCGGCGGATGCGCGCTACAAGCAGGTCGCCTATATGCACCGCGCCAAGGTGACGATGATGGTCTGCTCCAAGGCGCTGATCAATGTCGCCCGCAAGCTCGAGCAACGCCATGGCGTGCCGTGGTTCGAGGGCTCGTTCTACGGCATCTCCGACACCTCCGCCTCGCTGCGCGAGATGTGCCGCATCCTTGTGGAGCAGGGCGCCGATGCCCAACTTCTGGACCGCTGCGAGGCGCTGATCGCCGAGGAAGAGGCGGCGATCTGGGCGCGGCTCGAAGGCTTCCGCGCGCGGGTCGAAGGGCGGCGGGTGCTGCTCTACACCGGCGGGCACAAGTCGTGGTCGGTGGTGGCGGCGCTGCAGGAATTGGGGATGGAGGTGATCGGCACCTCGGTCCGCAAGGCCACCGAAGAGGACAAGACCCGCGTCACCGAGATCATGGGCGACGACAAACACATGTTCGACAATATGGCGCCTAAGGACATGTACCGGCTGCTCAAGGACGCGGGTGCCGATGTGCTGATGTCCGGCGGGCGCAGCCAGTTCGTCGCGCTGAAGGCGCGCATGCCTTGGGTCGATGTGAATCAGGAAAAGCACGAGCCCTATGCGGGCTACATGGGGATGGTCGATCTGCTGCGCGCTATCGACCGGGCGGTGAACAACCCGATGTGGGAAGAGCTGCGCGCGCCCGCGCCATGGGAGACGCCACTGACCGAGACCCGCACCCTGCCGCCGCTGAGCGGAGAGTGCCCGGTCACCGGGATCGCCGGGACGGGCAGGGCGGTCTCGCTGGTGCCGCCGCTGCCGCCCTCGGGCGCTGCCCTCGCCGCGCCGGTGGAGGTCGCAGGCTTCACCTCCTCCGCCACCGATTTCGAGGATTGCTGACATGGCCAAGCTGACCCATCCCAAGCGCGCGCTTTCGACCATGCCGCTGAAAAGCTCGGCCCCGCTGGGCGCGGCGCTGGCCTATCTCGGGATCGACCGGGCGATCCCGCTGTTTCATGGCTCACAGGGCTGCACCGCCTTTGCCATGGTCCACCTCGTGCGCCACTTCAAGGAAGCGGTGCCGCTGCAGACCACGGCGATGAACGAGGTCTCGACCATTCTTGGCGGCGCCGACCAGATCGAAGAAGCCATCGAGAACCTGCGCAAGAAGAGCGCGCCGGAGTTCATCGGCATCGCCTCCACCGCGCTCACCGAGACGCGGGGCGAGGACGTGCCGGGCGATCTGCGGCTGATCCTGCAGCGGCGTGCGGATTTTGCGGATACCAAAGTGGTCTATGCCTCGACCCCCGATTTCGACGGCGCGCTGCAGGACGGCTGGGCCAAGGGGGTGGAAGCCATTGTCGCGGATCTGGTGCCGCGGGTGACCGAGCGCGACGTGGACCTGCGGCAGGTCACCTTGCTTGCGGGGGCGCATCTGACGCCCGGCGATATCGACGAGCTTACGCGGCTGATCCGCTCCTTCGGGCTCGAGCCGCTGGTACTGCCGGACATCTCGGGCTCGCTCGACGGCCATGTGAGCGACGACTGGTCGGGCGCCACCCAAGGCGGCACCCCGGTGGCGCGCATCCCCGAGGCGGCACGCAGCGCCTTCACCCTCGCCATCGGCGAGAGCATGCGCAAGGCGGCGCAGATCATCGAGGATCGCGCCATGGTGCCCTATCGCGTGTTCCAGTCGGTCACCGGGCTGAAGCCGGTGGACGCGCTGGTGCGCACGCTCATGGCGCTTTCGGGCGTCGCCGATCCGCCGCCCTCGGTCAAGCGCGACCGCGCGCGGCTGGTGGATGCGGCGCTGGACGCGCATTTCCACACCGGCGGCGTGCGGGTGGCCATCGGGGCCGATCCTGACCTGCTGTTCTCGCTGTCGACCGCGCTGAGTTCCATGGGCGCCGAGATCGTCGCGGCGGTCACCACCTCGCAGCATTCGCCGCTTTTTGACCGGATGCCCTGCGACGAGGTGGTGCTGGGCGATCTGGGCGATCTGCGGCGCGGCGCCGAAGCGGGCGCGGCGCAGATCCTGCTCACCCACAGCCACGGTCGGCATCTGTCGGAGGCGCTGCATCTGCCGCTGATGCGCGTGGGCTTCCCGATCTTCGACCGCATCGGCGCGCAGGATGTCTGCCGCGTCGGCTACCGCGGCAGCCGCGCCTTTCTCTACGAGTTCGCCAACATCATGCAGGCGCAACATCACCGCGCGACGCCGGAAGACTTTGGCGCCGCCCCCATCCCAGAGGAGTTCGATCATGTCCCGCACATTGCGCGTCATTGACAGCGCCACTTCAGACGGACCGGCACCGGGCGAGACGCCCCTGCGCATCGCCATCGCCACCAACGACATGGAAACCCTCGGCGCGCATTTCGGCAGCGCCAAGAAATTCGCGATCTACGAGGTCTGGCAAAGCGGCTTTCGGTTCATCGAGGCGCATGCCTTCGACAATGTCACCGGCCAAAAGGGCAAGCACGACGATCAGGACGACAAGATCACGCCCAAGGTCGAGGCGCTGGAGGGCTGCGCGCTGCTCTTTGCGCTGGCCATCGGTGGGCCCTCGGCGGCCAAGGTGGTGAAGGCCGGGATCCATCCGATCAAACGCAAGGACCCCGAGCCGATCAGCGACGTGTTGGCCCAAACGCAAGAGATGCTGCGCGGCACGCCGCCGCCCTTCCTGCGCAAGATACTCGGCACGTTTCAGAAACCCGATTTCATGGATGAAGAGGAGTGGGCCTGATGGTCTCGGATACCCTAGAGGCCCCGCGCGGGGGCGACATGGTGCAAAGCGATTTCCTGACCCAGCTTGCCGCGGTGATCCGCGCCGAGGACAGCTATGGGCAGTGGGACGGCAAGTCCGATGCCGAGCTGATGGATGAGTTCATCGTGACCCGCGAAGAGCGGCGCGAGATCCCGATCATCGGCGATCCCGATCCCGACGTGATGTGGCGCATCGGCAAGTTCTACGATGCGGTCGGGCTGATGATCGAGAAAAAGACCGGCTGCATGGCCAGCCAGATGCAGAAGATGAGCCACGAGGGCTTTGGCCGCATCGTGCTGATCGCGGGCAAGCTGGTGGTGGTCTCCAAACATCTGCGCGACGTGCATCGCTTTGGCTTCGAGACATGGGCCAAGCTTGCCGAGGCGGGGGAAAAGCTGGTCGATGGCGCCGCCGAGATCATCGACACCTATCCCGACGCCGCAAAGGGCTGAGGCGATGATCCGCATCGCCCCGCTGCCCGCCGCGAAACCCGTGGTGAACCTGCCGCCGCTGGTCGCGCGCCGCCCTGCTGGGCGCACGCCTGCCTCGCGCTTCCTGCGCGGGCTGACCCGCAAGAACGAACCTCAGAAAGGATCAAAAGGATGACCGTCGAAGATCTGGAAAAACGCGTGAAGAAACTGTCGATGCGCTCGACCGACGCCAAGATGAACCTTCACGATCTGGCCGAGGAACTGCCCACCGACTGGCAGAAGATCCCCGAAGTGGCCGCCGCGACCTACGAGGTGTTCAAGGAACTGACCGAGGCGCGAAAGGAACTCAAGGCCGCCAAGAAAGCGGCGGAGGAAAGCGTATGACACGCACGGCGCTCACCCGGGGCGGCACGGAATACGTGCCCGAGTTTCTCATGGCGATCGACCCCGAGAAATGCATCGGCTGCGGGCGCTGCTACAAGGTCTGCGGCCGCGGTGTGATGACATTGCACGGGCTGACCGAAGATGGCGCTCTCGTGCGGCCGGGCACCGACGAATACGAGGATGTCGAGGATGAGATCATCAAATCGGTGATGACCATGGTCGCGCCCGATCTCTGCATCGGCTGCGGGGCCTGCGCGCGGGTCTGCCCGTCGGATTGCCAGAGCCATGCAGCTGTTGACTGATCCTGCTGCGGTGCAGGGCGCGCTTGCCGCGGCCATGCTGTCGCGCTCGGATTTTGCCTGCATCCTCGATCATGCGCTGGCAGAGCGCGAGGCCGGGCAGGGGCCGCTGACCGAGCGGCTTGGCCTTTCGGGGGCCGAGATCGCGCGGCTGCGGGGTCGCTGGTCGCCCTCGGCGGTGCTGCCGGACCTCAGCCTGCCTGCGCCGCAATATTCCGCCGACCAGCAGGCGATCGCCACGCTGATCCTTTGGCGCGCGGGGGCCACGGACGATGAGGCGCGCTGGCTTGCCGCGATCCTCGCCCGGCGCGCCATGGAGCGGCGGCACCTGTGGGAAGACTGCGGGCTGCCCTCGCGCGTGGCGCTCAGTGGGCTTATCGCGCGGCATCTGCCGGGGCTCGCCGCCGCCAACAGCCAGAACATGCGCTGGAAGAAGTTCTTCTATCGGCAGATCTGCTCGGATGCGGCGTTTTCGCTGTGTCTGTCGCCCACCTGCGACGATTGCGAAGAACGGGCGGATTGCTTTGCCCCAGAGTGACAGGCACGACTTGCTGGCCGGGGCCGAGGCACCGCACAGCAACCCCGAGGAAGGGGCCGAGGTGATCGCTGCGGCGCTTGAGGCTGCGCCCGATGACGCGGAAGTGCGGCTCGCGGCCTATCGCTTCTATTACTACACCCATGATTACGCGGCTGCGCGGATGCAGGCGCATGTGCTGCTGGGCCATGTGGCGCGGCGGCTGAACGTCTCGCCCGACTGGCGCGAGGTGCGCGCCACGGACGCCGATTTCACCGCCCATGAGTTCGCGCCGGGGATGTTCCTGCAGGTGCTCGTGGCGATCGGCTATTGCGCCGCCCGCACCGGCCAGAGGTCCGAGGCCGAGGACGTGCTCGCTAAGGCCGCCGAGCTTGATCCCACGGATCGTTTCGGCGGGCGCTGGATCCTCGATATCCTCGCGCAGTCGGGGGACGACGCCTAAGCCGCACTGCGTAAGCCCCACTGGCACTGTCGGCTTTTGTCGCACCTGTCGCAAATCATTCATTGTCGCGACATGGTTTGACGAATTTCCCATAAAATCAATGGATCACCCGGCGCGCGCAACTTGGCACGCTGCTTGCTTCATCTCTTCCGATGCCACCTCAGCACCGCACAGGAGAGCAAGATGATCGAGATCACCGAACCCGCCCGCAGCGCCATCAAGACCGCCATCGACGGCGCCGGGCAGCCCGTCGCGGGCCTTCGCGTCATGGTTCAGGGCGGCGGCTGCGCCGGGATGAAATACGGAATGGCGCTGGAACTCGAGGCCCAGCCCGACGACGCCATCATCGAAGCTGGCGAGGTCACCGTGCTCGTCGATCCCGAAAGCCAGGCGCATCTGACCGGCACCAAGATCGACTTCGTCACCGGGATCGAAGGCTCTGGCTTCGTTTTCGACAACCCCAACGCCCAGTCGTCCTGCGGCTGCGGCAAATCCTTCTGCTAAGGGAGCGGGCGCGATGTGGGACTACTCGGAAAAGGTCAAAGAATACTTCTTCAACCCGCGCAACGCTGGCGCTTTGCTTGACGCCAACGCGGTGGGGGAAGTGGGCTCGCTGTCCTGCGGTGACGCGCTGAAGCTCATGCTCAAGGTGAACCCCGAAACCGATGTGATCGAAGACGCCAAGTTCCAGACCTTCGGCTGCGGCTCGGCCATCGCCTCGTCCTCGGCGCTCACCGAACTGATCATCGGCAAGACGATCACCGAGGCGCGGCGGCTGACCAATCAGGACATCGCCGATTTCCTCGACGGTCTGCCGCCCGAGAAGATGCATTGTTCGGTCATGGGCCAAGAGGCGCTGCACGCCGCCGTCGCCGCCTATACCGGCGAGGCGCTGGACGAGGATGACCACGAAGAGGGCGCGCTGATCTGCAAATGCTTCGGCGTCGACGCCGGGATGATCGAGCGCGCGATCCGCACCAACAAGCTGACCTCGCCCGAGATGGTGACCTTCTACACCAAGGCGGGCGGCGGCTGCAGCTCCTGCCGCGAACCGCTCGAGGAACTGCTCGCCGACACAAATGCCGCGATGGTGGCCGAAGGGGTGATCGCCGCCTCCGAAGCCTTCGTGTTCGGCGCGGCGCCCGCTCCGGCGCCGAAGAAGAAGGCGCAGGGTTTTGTGATCCCCGACCAGCCGCCGACACCCAAGGCACCGCCGCAGCCATCGGCCCCCGTACAGATTGAACCTGTGCAAATTGAACCCGTGCAGACCGCCGCGCCGTCCCAGATCGCCATGCCCAATGGCGCGGTGATCTCGGCCACGCGCGATGCCGCCGCCGAACAGATGCCGCGTCCGGCCGCGCCCACGCCCGCCGCCGCAGTGGCCCCACCAGTTGCCCCAGTGGCTCCCTCGGGGCTCAGCCCCGCCAAGGAGGCGATCATCTGCGCCAAGATCATCGAGGAACTGCGCCCGATCTTCCGCCGCGACGGCGGCGACGTCGAGATGGTGGACATGGAGGGCTCGCTGGTCCTCGTGCATCTCACCGGCGCCTGTTCGGGGTGCCAGCTGGCGTCGCAGACGCTGGGCGGCATCCAGATGAAACTTTCCGAGGCACTTGGCCGCCCCGTGCGCGTCATGCCCGTCGCCAAGACCTGAGGAGGCCGCACGATGGAACCCGTTTACCTCGACAACAACGCCACCACCCGCGTCTTTCCCGAGACCGTCGCGAAGATGCTGCCCTATTTCTCCGAGCAGTTCGGCAACGCCTCGTCGATCCATGCCTTCGGCTCAGAGGTTGGCGGCGCCCTGCGCAAGGCGCGCAAGTCGCTGCAGGCCCTGATTGGGGCCGAGTTCGATCATGAGATCATCTTCACCTCGGGCGGCACCGAGTCCAACAACACCGCGATCCGCTCGGCGCTGCAGGTGATGCCGGGGCGCAACGAGGTGATCACCTCGACCGTCGAGCATCCGGCGATCTTGTCGCTCTGTGATTGGCTGGAAAAGCACGAGGGCGTGGTGGTGCACCGCATCCCCGTGGACAAGCTCGGCCGTCTCGAGATCGACGCCTACCGCGAGGCGCTGTCGGAGAAGACCGCCATCGTCAGCTTCATGTGGGCGAACAATGAGACCGGCACGATTTTCCCCGTCGATGGTCTGGCGGATCTGGCGCATGAGGTCGGCGCGCTGTTTCACACCGATGCGGTGCAGGCGGTCGGCAAGGTGCCGATCGACCTCAAGAGCACCGAGATCGACATGCTCTCGCTCTCGTCGCACAAGTTCCACGGGCCGAAAGGGCTGGGCGCGCTCTACCTGCGCAAGGGCACGCGGTTCCGTCCGTTGCTGCGCGGCGGGCATCAGGAACGCGGGCGCCGTGCCGGAACCGAGAATGCCCCGGCGATCATCGGGCTTGGCCATGCGGCAGAGATGACGCTGCAGACCATGGCCGAGGATGGCGCGCGCATGGCGGCGCTGCGCGACAAGCTCGAGACCGGGCTCATCGAGAGCATCGGCCATTGCTTCGTCACCGGCGATCCGCACGACCGGCTGCCCAACACCGCCACCGTGGCGTTCGAGTATATCGAGGGCGAGGCGATCCTGCTCAAGCTCAACGCCGCCGGGATTGCCGCCTCGTCGGGGTCGGCCTGCACCTCCGGCTCGCTGGAGCCGAGCCATGTACTGCGCGCGATGGACATTCCCTTTACCGCTGCGCATGGGGCGATCCGCTTCTCGCTCAGCCGCGAGACTACCGAGGCCGAGATCGATCATGTGCTGCAGGTGATGCCCGAGATCATCGCCGGGCTGCGCACCATGTCGCCCTTCTGGTCCGAAGCGGGCGCCAAGCCCGACGGTTTCAACCCCGAATACGCCTGAGGTGCTTGCCATGTCCTTCCTCTCCTCTCAGCCACAGGTCGCGATCTGCGACACCACCCTGCGCGATGGCGAGCAGACCGCCGGCGTCGCCTTCACCCTGTCCGAGAAACGCGACATCGCCCGTGCGCTCGACCGCGCCGGGGTCGCCGAGATCGAGCTGGGCATCCCGGCGATGGGCTGGGACGAGGTGGCCGACATGCGGGTGCTGGCGGCGGAGCTGACCCGCGCCGAGCCGGTGGCCTGGTGCCGCCTGCGGATGAGCGATCTGGACATGGCGATGAAGACCGGGGTGCGGCGGGTGCATTTCGCCGTCCCCACATCGAAGATGCAGCTTAATGGCAAGCTGGGCCGCAGCCCCGACTGGCTGCTGGCCGAGACCGCCGCGCTGGTGTTCTGTGCCGTGGATCGCGGGCATGTGGTCTCGGTCGGGGCCGAAGATGCCAGCCGCACCGATCCCGAGTTCCTCGTGCGGCTCGCCGAGGTGGCGGCGGCGGCAGGGGCGGTGCGCTTCCGCATCGCCGACACGCTGGGGCTGCTCGATCCGATGGGCGCCTACCGGCTGGTGGCGGCGCTGGCCGAGCGCATCACGCTGCCGATCGAGATGCACGCGCATAATGATTTCGGCATGGCCACCGCCAACACCATGATGGCCTATCACGCGGGCGCGCCGTTCCTGTCGGTCACCGTGAACGGCCTTGGCGAGCGGGCGGGCAATGCCGCGCTGGAAGAGGTCGGCGCGGCGCTGGAGGCGAACGGCATCGGCACCGGCATCGACCTGACCGCGCTGCCCGCGCTTTCGGCGGTGGTGGCGCGCGCCTCGGGGCGGGCGCTGCCGGTGGCCAAGCCGATCACCGGCGATCTGGTCTTCGCCCATGAGGCGGGGATCCATGTGGACGCCATCCTCAAGAGCCCCGACACCTATGAGGACCCGCGCTGCGCGCCCTCGCGCTTTGGCCGCGAGCGGCAGATTGTCATCGGCAAGCACTCGGGTCTGGCGGGGCTGCGCGCGGCGCTGAGCGCGGCGGGCTTGCCTGCGACGGACGGTATCGCGCTGGCGCTGAAGCCGCATCTGCGCGCCCATGCGCAACGGTTCAAACGGCCCGCCACGCCCGAGGACCTGCGCCGCATGGTGGCGCGCGTCTCGGGGCTGGCGCTGGTGCCGGATGCGGGGCAGGCGTCATGAGCCTGCGCCGCCTGATCAGCGCCGATTTCGCCGCCATCCGGCAGCGCGATCCGGCAGCGCGCGGCAAGCTGGAAACCGCGCTCACCTATCCCGGCCTGCACGCCACGGTGGCGCATCGACTGGCGCATGGGCTGTGGCGGCGCGGCTGGCGCTTCTGGGCGCGGCTGCTGTCCTACGCGGCGCGCGCCGTCACCGGCATCGATATCCATCCCGGCGCGCAGATCGGGCCGGGGTTCTTCATCGACCATGGCGCGGGCGTGGTGATCGGCGAGACCGCCGAAGTGGGCCGCGACGTGACGCTTTATCACGGGGTCACGCTGGGCGGCGTGTCGTGGTCTCCGGGCAAGCGCCATCCGACGCTTGGCGACGGGGTGATGGTGGGCGCGGGGGCCAAGATCCTCGGGCCGATCACCGTTGCCGCCGGGGCCCGTGTCGGGGCCAATTCGGTGGTCGTCGAAGCGGTGCCGCCCGGCGCGACGGTGGTCGGCATTCCCGCGCGCATCGTGCGCAGCGCGCCGCGTCCCAGCGCCGATCCCTATCGCGTCGATCTCAATCATCACCTGATCCCCGATCCCGTGGGCCGCTCGCTGGCCGGGCTCGCGGACCGTGTCGCCTTTCTTGAGGCACGGCTCGCCGCGCGCGACCGCGATCTTCAGCACCATGAGGCCCGCTGCCACGCCCCGGACGGGCGCCTGCAAGATGTGCCCACCGAGAGGCCGAACTGATTTCACCCAACCAAGCCACGCAACCAAGCAACAAGGAGAGAGACCATGCCCAAGGATTTCGAAGAGACCGGCGTTCTGGACCACATCGGCAAACTGTCTTCGGCGGAGGATATCTTTACCTATCTGCTGCTGCCCTTCGAGCAGGAGGTGGTCAACGTCTCGCGGCTGCACATCATGAAGCGCTTTGGCGGCTATCTGCGCGACGCCAGCTTTGACGGGCTGACCGAGGAAGAGGTGTTCCTAGAGGCGCGCGGGCTGCTCAAGCAGGCCTATGCCGACTTCCTCGAAAGCACGCCGCTGAAGGAAAAGGTCTTCAAGGTGTTCCGCGACGAAGAGGCGAAGATGAAGGCGCGCTTCGTCGGCCTCGATACGCTCAAGCTGGGCGCGCAATGATCCGCGCGGCGCGCCTCCTTGCGGTGCTGGCCACCTGCGTTCCGGCGCTGGCGGCGGCCGATCCGATGGTGCTGGCCGCGGCCTCGACCAGCCGCGCGCTGGATGCGGCGCTGCAGGAAAGCGGCATCGCGGCGACCACCAGCTACGGTGCCTCGGGGATGCTGGCGCGGCAGATCGAGCAGGGCGCGCCGGCGGATATCTTCGTCTCCGCCAACCCCAAGTGGATGGCCTATCTCATCGAGCGCGGGCTGGTGGCGGAGGCGGAGGTCTCGGTGCTGATGTCCAACCGCTTCGTGTTGATCGCGCCCGCCGGGGCAGCCCCGCTTGCCCCCGAGGAGATCGGCGCGCGGCTTGCCGGTGAGAATTTCGTCATGGCCGATCCCGAGACCGCCCCGGTGGGCAGCTACGGCAAGGCCGCGCTCGAGACGCTGAAGGTCTGGGACAGGATCGCTCCGGCCTTCGTGCCGACGCGCAACACGCTCGCCACCGTCGCGGCGGTGGCCTCGGGCGATGCGGCGCTGGGGCTGGTCTACGCCTCGGACGCCGCCGGTCAGCCGGGGGTGCAGGTGGTCTGGGACATCCCCGAAGACAGCCACCCGCCCATTCGCTACCTCGTGGCGCCGCTGGCGCAGGGCGAGGACGCAGAAGGCGGCGCGGCGCTGCGCAGCTACCTTGGCAGTGCCGAGGCGGCGGGGGTGCTGGCCGAACATGGCTTCATCGCATTGGAGGGCGGCACATGATGCTCGAGCCCGCAGAACAGGCGGCGCTGCTGCTGTCGCTCTCGGCCTCGGCGCGCGCGGTGCTGTGGTCGCTGCCGTTGGCGGTGGGCCTTGGCTGGCTGCTGGGCACGCGGCGCTTTCCCGGCCATGCGGCGCTGAACGCGCTGGTGCATCTGCCGCTGGTGCTGCCGCCGGTGGTGCTGGGCTATCTGCTGCTGCTGGCGCTGGGGCGTCGCGGCCCCATCGGCGCGCCGCTGGAGCAATGGTTCGGTCTCCGCATCGCCTTTTCCGAAAGCGCCGTGGTGATCGCCTGCGCCGTGGTGGGCTTTCCGCTGATGGTGCGCGCCATCCGCCAGTCCGCCGAGGCGCTCGACCCGCGCTTTGCCCGCGCGGCGCGCTCGCTCGGCGCGTCGGAGGTGAAAATCTTCGCCACGGTCACCCTGCCGCTGATGGCGCCGGGGATCCTGACCGGGCTGACGCTGGCCTTTGCCCGCGCGGTCGGGGAGTTCGGCGCGACCATCACCCTTGCGGGCAATATTCCGGGCCGCACCCAGACTCTGCCGCTGGCGCTGTTCACCGTCACCCAAAGCCCCGGCGGAGAGGCCGCCGCGACCCGGCTCTGCCTGCTGTCGCTGGCACTTGCGGGGGCGGCGCTGCTGGCATCCGAGGCGGTATCGCGGCGGCTCACATGGCAACAGGAGGCACGGGCATGATCATGGGATCCTCGCACCGCAGGCGGCGGCACGCCCGTCCGGGGCTGATCGAGATCAGCCTCAAACACCGGCAGGGCGACTTTCTGCTCGACGTTGATCTGCTGCTCGAAGCGCGCGGCGTGACCGGGCTGATCGGGCGCTCGGGCGCGGGCAAATCGACGCTGTTCTCCTGTCTCGCCGGGCACATCCGGCCCTCGGGCGGCTACATCAGCCTCAACGGACGCAGCCTTTTCGATGCGGCGACGGGCCTGTCGGTCGCGCCCGCGCGGCGCGGCATTGGCGTGGTGTTCCAGGATGGCGTGCTGTTTCCGCATATGAGCGTCGCCAAGAACCTTGCCTATGGCGCCAGCAACGTCGGCACGGGGTTTTGGGATGAGGTGATCGACGCGCTGGAGCTTCGCCCGCTGCTGCGCGCCCGGCCCGGTCGGCTGTCGGGGGGCGAGCGGCAGCGCGCGGCGATCGCGCGGGCGCTGATGGCCGAGCCGGAATTGCTGCTCCTCGACGAGCCGGTCTCGGCGCTCGACCCGGCGCTGAAGGCGCGCACGCTCGATCTGATCGCCGAGGTGCAGGCGCGCACGCAGGTGCCGATGATCTTCATCAGCCACGCCCCGCAAGAGGTGCGCCGCATGTGCAGCAAGGTCATCACGCTTTGCGATGGGCGGGCCGAGGTCGCCCCGGTGCCGGTGGCGGGCGCGGTGCATGATCTGGTGCCGCTGCGGTTGGCGTCGGTGGGGACTGGGGGGCGCGCGGGTCTGGCGACCGGCGGCTGAGGGCAAAGCGCAGCGCCGAGGGGGGCGACGATGATCCTATGTTCCTGCACCTGCCTCGATCAACGCGCGGTGCAGGCGGTCGTGCGCGAGATGCTCCACGAGGACCCGTGGACGGTGATCACCCCGGGCCGGGTCTTTCACCGCGCCGGGCGGCGCATGGAATGCGGACGCTGCTGCCGGCTGGTCAACACCGAGGCGCAGCGCTTCCGCCACAAGCTGGGCTACGGCTCGGATGAAACCACAGAGACGAAAACCGCAATCAGGGAAGGTACATTATGAAGGGCAATGCAAAGGTCATCGATTATCTCAACAAGGCGCTGCGCTCCGAGTTGACGGCGGTCAACCAGTATTGGCTGCATTACCGGCTGCAGGCCGATTGGGGGCTGCAGAAGATGGCCGCCAAGTCGCGCGAGGAAAGCATCGAAGAGATGGGCCATGCAGACAAGCTGATCGACCGGATCATCTTTCTCGAAGGTCATCCGAACCTGCAGGTGCTCGACCCGCTGCGCATCGGCGAGACCCCGAAGGAGACGCTCGAGGCCGATCTCGAGGCCGAATACGGCGCACGCGCGCTCTACAAGGAAGCCCGCGAGCTCTGCGAGGCCGAAGGCGATTACGTCAGCAAGAACCTCTTCGAAGAGCTGATGACCGACGAGGAGGGGCATATCGACTACCTCGAAACCCAGCTCGAGCTGCTGGGCAGCATTGGCGATGCGAATTACGCGCAGCTCAACGCCGAGCCGTCGAACAGCGTGCCGGAGGGCTGAGATGGCATCGGAGCTTCGTCGCGGGCTTAGGCGTCTGCCATCTTGGGCGGCGCGCAAAGGCGCAGCGGCGATGCTTCCGGGGTATGCGCGGCGCCAAGTCGCCGCGTCTGCAACCTCAGCGTGATAGGAATCTAGCCATGGAACTGGTCCAGACGCTTTCGACACGGCAGACCATGCAGATGGGGGGGCAGATGCTGCACTCCCTGTCGATCCTCGGCATGGCGTCCGAGGACCTCTCGGAGCATCTGGCCGAGCGCGCCGAGACCAACCCCTATGTCTCTTATCGTCCGCCCGCGGCCTTTGTCGCGCGCGGCGGCGATGATTTCGACGCGGTGGCGGCGTTGGCAGCGGACCGGCCAAGCCTGATGTCGCATGTGGTGGGGCAGATCGAACTGGCCTTCCCGGCGCCGCAGGACCGGATGATCGCGCTGCGCTTTGCCGAGGCGCTGGAGCCCACGGGCTGGCTGGGGCAGCCGGTCGAGGCCGTGGCGCTGCAGGCCGGGGTGCCCAGCCTCCGCGCCGAGCAGGTGCTGCGCGCGCTGCAGGGGATCGAACCGGCGGGGCTGTTTGCCCGCAACCTTGCGGAATGCCTGCTGATCCAGGCGCGCGAGGCGGACCTGCTGACCTGGGAGGTCGAGACGCTGCTGGCCAATCTCGATCTGGTCGGCGAGGGGCGCATCGCCGAGCTTGCGGTGCTGTGCGACTGCGAGCCCGCGGATGTGCCCGACATCCTGTCACAGCTCAAGGGGCTCGACCCCAAGCCGGGGCTGGCCTTCGATCATGTCGCGGTGCCGGTCTTCCCGCCCGATATCCTTGCCACCCGCGGCGAAGACGGCTGGACGGTCGAGCTCAACCGCGCCACCACTCCGAAGATCACCGTTCAGGAAGAGCGCGGCGTCGAGGGCGACACCGCCGAGGCTCGCCGCGCCAACCGCAAGGCGCTGTCGGAGGCGCGGGCACTGGCGCTGGCGCTGGAACGGCGCGGTGACACCTTGCTGCGCACCGCCGCCGTGCTTGTCGCCAAACAGGCCGCCTTCCTTGATCGTGGCGCGGCTGAGGATCTGGTGCCACTGACCCTCGAAGACGTGGCCGGAGAGCTTGGGCTTCACGCCTCGACGGTCTCGCGCGCCATCTCGGGGCGGATGATCCAGACCCCGACACATGCGCTGCCGCTGAAGGCGTTCTTCTCGCGCGCCGTCTCGTCCATGGCGGGGGCGCCCGCCGTCTCCCGCGACAGCGCGCTTTGCTTTGTCGAAACCACCGTGCGCAATGAGGACAAGACGCAGCCGCTCTCGGATGACGCGATTGTCGAGCTTGCCGAGCGGGCGGGTCTGCGCATCGCCCGGCGCACCGTGGCCAAATATCGCTCCATGCTGGGGCTCGCCTCGTCTTACCAGAGGCGGCGTGCCGCAGTTGCCGAGTAGGGGTGGCGGAGTAGAGGGGGCCGAGTAGGTGTGCAGTGATTCTGTCGGGTATCCGTGAGATGTGACCTATTGATGACCCGAACCGCTTTGATCTGCGATTTTCTGGCGGAAACCGCGCGCGGCTGCTGCAAGCTTGGGCATCGGGCGGGCTGCGGCGTGGGTGAGAGGTATCCTGTGGCCGCTGCCGTGCGAAAGCGCGTCTCATTCCCCTTGCAGTTGATAGAGTGCTCGAACGGACGCCGGGGAGAGGAGCCTCGATATGCGCCCGTTGAAGACGACATCTGGGAGGACGTCACTTCAGGAGAGGGCTCGACATGATCTCTACGACCACGCACGACCCAAGAAATTCCGAGGCGACACACATGCCTGCAGGCCGTGGTGCGGCCGAGCGGCACGCGCTCGATGCGGTCTTCGAGATCGCCAAGTCTTTTGCAACGGCACCCGATCCGATCGACGTGGTGCCGGAAATTTTAAATGTTCTTTCATCGTTTCTCGACCTGCGACACGGGGTTCTGGCCTTGCTGGCAGAGCCCGGCAGCGCGCCGCCCCCCGGCACGGTGAACCCCTATCATATCGCCGCCACCGCCTTCGTGCATGACGAGAGCATGCCGATCGCAGAGGTGATCCCGGACAAAGTGGTGCAGATGGTGTTCCGCTCGGGGGTGACGCTGGTCTCTTTCGATCTGGCCGATGAATACGGGCCGGACGCGGTGCCCACGCGGCTGCGGGACTGCGGGCAGACCTTGGTGGCCGTGCCACTGCGCGACCCCGAGCGCAGCCAGTTCGTGCTGGGGGTGCTCTGTGCCTTCCGCAGCCATGACAGCGACCTCACCGGCGCGTCGGATCTGGATGTGCGGGTGATGACGATGGTGGCCTCGCTGCTCGAACAGGCGCTGCGCTTCCGCCGCCGCATCGCCCGCGACCGCGAGCGCGCGCTGACCGACACGCGGCGCATGCTGCAAAGCGTCACCGACGGCCGGACCCGGCAGCGTCCGCCGGTCAATATCGACGGCATCGTCGGCGACAGCCCGGCCATTGCCGATGTGATCGCGCAGGTGAAACGGGTGGCTGGAACCCGTGCTCCGGTGCTTCTGCGCGGCGAAAGCGGCACCGGCAAAGAGCTGTTCGCTCGCGCCGTGCACACCGCCTCGGACCGGGCGCGCGGGCCTTTCGTGCGGGTGAACTGCGCGGCGCTGTCGGAAACGCTGCTGGAGTCAGAGCTTTTCGGCCATGAGAAGGGCGCGTTCACCAGCGCCGGCGCGCTGAAGAAAGGGCGGTTCGAACTGGCCGACAAGGGCACGCTGTTCCTTGACGAGATCGGAGAGATCTCGCCCGCGTTCCAGACCAAGCTTCTGCGGGTTCTGCAGGAGGGCGAGTTCGAACGGGTCGGCGGGACCAAGACGATCAAGGTCGACACGCGCATCGTCGCCGCCACCAACAAGGATCTCGAGCGCAGCGTCGCCGAGGGCAGTTTCCGCGCCGATCTTTATTTCCGCATCTGCGTCGTGCCCATCGTGCTACCGCCCCTGCGCGACCGTAAGAGCGACATCCGCCCACTGGCGCAGCTGTTCCTCGATCGGTTCAACCAGATGAACGGCACCAGCGTGGTGTTCGCGCCCGATGCCTTCGAGACGATCTGCAAATGCAGCTTCCCCGGCAACGTGCGTGAGCTGGAGAACTGCGTGAACCGGGCTGCGGCGCTGTCGGATGGCGTGGTGGTGCTCGGGCAGGAACTGGCCTGCCAGCAGGGCACCTGCCTGTCGTCGGAACTGTCGCGGCTGCAAGAGGGCGCGGCCTCGCCGATTGGCGGGCTTGGTGTGGGGCGGGTGGTGACGCCCACCGTGCGGCGCACACCGCCGCCGCCGCCCGCGCCGCCCATGGCCAGCAGCCCCGACGACACGCTGGGGTATCCGCGCCGCAAGACCGCCAACACCGCCCGCGAGGATCTGATCGCGGCGATGGAAGAGGCGGGCTGGGTGCAGGCCAAGGCCGCGCGTCTCTTGGGTATGACACCGCGGCAGGTGGCTTACGCGCTGCAGAAACACGGCATCGAGGTGCGCAAGATCTGATCCCTCCCAAGCGCGCCTAAGGCGGCCCGGTCCGAAACGGATCGGGCCGTTTGCGTTCAGCAATCCCAGTTTAGCCACGCGCGTTTGTAGGGCCACGGCGCTCGGGATGTTGCAGGCTTTGTGCCCTTAGCGACATCCGGCGCGACAATCGCCCGCCGGAATGTCGCAAAACCCAAGGCCCCGGCGTTTGGCACGGCGCTTGCTGATGGACAGGGAAACGCTCCGAACCTCCAGCATGAAGGAAACGCGCGCATGTCCAATGTCATTTCGATCGGCGACCTCTCGGTCGGCTCCAAGGATACGCTCACCAAGGCGATGGAATCCGAAGGCTGCTCCTCCTCGGCCTGTGGCTCCTCCGATGCGCCCGAGGATATGGACCCGGCCACTTGGGAAAAGGTGAAGGATCACCCGTGCTATTCGGAAGAGGCGCATCACTACTTCGCGCGCATGCATGTGGCCGTGGCGCCCGCCTGCAACATCCAGTGCAACTACTGCAACCGCAAGTACGACTGCGCCAATGAATCCCGCCCCGGCGTGGTCTCGGAACGGCTGACGCCGGAAAAAGCCGCGCGCAAGGTGATCGCTGTCGCCAATGAGATCCCGCAGCTTTCGGTGCTTGGCATCGCCGGACCGGGCGACAGCGCCTACGATTGGAAGAAGACCCGCGAGACGTTCCGGCTGGTCCATGAGCAACTGCCCGACATCAAGCTGTGCCTCTCGACCAACGGTCTGGCGCTGCCCGATCACGTGGATGATCTGCTCGACATGAACATCGACCATGTGACGCTGACGATCAACATGATCGACCCCGAGGTCGGCACGAAGATCTACCCGTGGATTTTCTGGGACCACAAGCGCCGCACCGGGCTCGAGGCCAGTCAAATCCTGCACGAGCGGCAGATGCAGAGCCTCGACATGCTGCACGAGCGCGGCATCCTCGTGAAGGTCAACTCGGTGATGATCCCCGGCATCAACGACGAGCATCTTCTTGAGGTGAACAAGGAGGTAAAGAAGCGCGGTGCCTTCCTGCACAACATCATGCCGCTGATCTCGGCCCCCGAGCATGGCACGGTCTTTGGCCTCGAAGGCCAGCGCGGGCCGACCGCCGCCGAGCTGAAGAAGCTGCAGGACGCCTGCGCGGGCGGGGCCAATCTGATGAAGCACTGCCGCCAGTGCCGCGCCGATGCGGTGGGCTTGCTGGGCGAGGACCGCGGGCAGGAGTTCACCATGGATCTGGTGCCCGACGAGGTGACCTATGATCCCTCGAAGCGCGAGGCCTACAAAGAGTGGGTCGCCGAAGAGCGCGGCGAGCGCCGCGCCGCCGCCGAGGAAGCCAAGGCCGAGACGCAGGCCGCGGTGGCGGGCGATGCCGGTGCGATGCTGATAGCGGTGGCCACCAAGGGCGGCGGGCGGATCAACCAGCACTTCGGCCATGCCACCGAGTTCCAGATCTTCGAGGTGGATGCGGAAGGCGTGCGCTTTGTCACCCACCGGCGCTGCGACAATTACTGCGTCGGCGGCTACGGCGAGGAGGACAAGCTCGATCTGGTGATCAAGACGCTGGAGGGGATCGACACGATCCTCGTGGCCAAGATCGGCGACTGCCCGCGTGAAGACCTCGAAGCCGCCGGGATCGAGGCCATTCAGGACTACGCCTATGAGTATATCGAGACCGCGGTCTCGGCGGTCTACCGCGCCAAGGCGGGGCTTCCCGCCGCTGAAATCGCCTGACCGCAAGTTCCCCCGGAGGGCGCAGCCCGCGCCCTCCGTCAGCCGTTCGCATCAGGAGTGAGCACGCCATGGCCCTGACCATCGTCCAGAGCAATTGCACCGTCTGTGGTGCCTGCGAGTTTGAATGCCCCAATGCCGCGATCCGCTTCGAGGATGATACCTACATCATCGACGCCGACCTCTGCACCGAGTGCAAGGGGCACTACGATATCCCGCAATGCGCCGAGATCTGCCCGGTGCCGGAAACCTGCGTGCCGGCCTGAGCATGCCCGATGGACCAGAGCCTCTCGACTGGCAGGGCGCGCCGCTCGACTGCACGGACTGCCGGTTTCGTGCCCGGCTGGCACCGGGGCGCTGCGGGCTGGGCTGGTCCTGCCTGCAGGACCGTTACGCCAAGCGGATCGAGCGGTTCTTTCTGCTCAACCGCGATCTGGCCGACGAATGCCTGACGCACCCTTACTTCGAGGTGCGGATGAATGCCGCAAGGGTGGCCTCGGTCTTTCGCCTGCCGCGGATGCTGTCGGACCCGGATGCGGGGGTGCGGGCCATGGCGATCCTGCGCCTGCCCAGCGTGCAGGCGGCGCGGCGGGTGCATGATCCCGACCGGCGGGTGCGCATCGCCGTGGCGCATCGGCTCGACGTGGATGCGCTGGTGGCGATGGCCGATGACGCCGACAGCTACGTGCGCAGCATCGTCGCACGCCGCGCCGCGCCGGGAATGCTGCCGGTGATGCTCGGCGATGACGATCCCGAGATCCGCCGCATCGTCGCGCGGCGCATCGGCGAGGGCTGGCTCGACCGGCTGCGGCTTGATCCCGACCCGCTGGTGCGCCGCGAGGCGGCGGCGCGCTGCCCGGCGCCCTTTGTCGGGGACGCGGACATGCGGGTACGCCACATGGTCGCCGAGAATGGCACCACCGCCGAGGCCGAGGCGCTGCTCGACGATCCAGAGGAAATCATCCGCGAGACCGCCCGCGCGCGGCTCGCTCAGCTGAAGGAGAATGCCTGATGTCTACCGATGACCGCGAGATCGAGGTCTACCGCGACCCGGCCTTCGAGCCGGGCGACAAGGTGATCTCGAAAAAGAACGTCAAGAACGATGGCACCATGGCCGGGGTCGAGATCGGCGAGACCGTGGTGCGCAAGGGCGACGAGGGCTACGTGCGCGACATCGGCGTGTTCCTCCAGCAGTTCTATATCTACGCGGTCGATTTCGTCGGGCGCGGCAGCATCGTCGGGATGCGCGAGCGTGAGCTTATTGCGGCCGACCCGGACGCGTCGCGCCGGGTGGACGACCCAAGCGCGCTGCAATCCCACATCGTCACACGCACCAGCAGGGAGGCGGCAGAATGAAGGTCATCATCCGCGAAACGCCGAAGGGGCTCGAGGCCTATGTGCCCAAGAAGGACCTCGAGGAAATGGTCGTCGAGACCGAGAACGAGGGGCTCTGGGGCGGCTGGGCCCGGCTGTCGAACGGCTGGGTTTTTGCCATGCCCGCCTTTGACGAGCCGCCGCGCCTGCCGATCACCGTGGACGCGCGCCGTCTGACCACCGCCGAGGAGGAGTGAGCCATGTCGCCCTATGACCAGCTTGAACAGGCGATGATCGAGGTCGCCGCCGGACGCCGCATCGCCTATCTCGGCCCCGAGGTCTCGGCGCTCTCGGGCGGCAGCGCGCCAAGCTCTCCGGCTGCGCTCTGCGCGCAGATCGAGGCGCAGGTGCGCGCACCGCGCCGGGCGCAGGGCAACCTGTGGTCGGTGGCGCAATATGTCGAGAGCCGCAAGTTCCGCGCCACGCTCGACAAGCTGGTGCAGGACGCCTTTGCCGGGGATACCCCCGGCCCCAACCCGGTGCACGACTGGCTGGCGCGGGTGCGCCCCTCGATGGTGGTGGACACGTGGTATGACGACGGGCTGCTGCGCGCCTTTGATGCCGCAAGCCAAGGCACCGAAGATTGGGGGCTGGTGCAGGGCGTCAGCCGCAATGGCGAATGGATCGACATCTTCACCCGCGCCTATGACAACACCGGCGCCGAGGTCGAAGCCGCCGATCCCGCGTGGAAGACCTTGATCTACAAGCCGCACGGGCTGGCGCGCAAGGGCGGCTCGATGCTGATCTCCGACAGCGATTACGTCGAGGTGCTGACCGAGATCGACATCCAGCGCCCGATCCCCGAGGAGGTGCAGCGCCGCCGCACCGGCACGCCGTTCCTGTTCCTCGGCTGCCGCTTCGACGATCAGATGCTGCGCATCTTCGCCCGGCAGATCGCCAAGCGCTCGGGGCAGGGGCATGTGATCGTCACCCCCGGCCCGCTGACCCGCATGGAGGCGCGCTTTGTCGAGGAGATGGGTGCCACATGGCTCGATCTGCCCGCCGAAGCGGTGGCCGAGGCGCTGTCGGTGCCCGAGGGCTGAACAGCGCCCGACCTTTGCTCAGTTTAGCGCAATTTTGCTTGCCTTGACCCGGGGTTGAGGCCCCGAGGCTCCGAGGCTCGAAACGCTTGCCAGTGTGAGACCGCACTGCTGCAGCAAGGGGTCTCAAGAGCCGCCGAGTAGCAACACCAGAAGCAGCAGCGCCAGCCCGGTGCTGGCAAGCGCCCAGCCCCGCCAGAAGGTGACCGATCCCCGCTGCAGCAATGGCACGAACTCGGGTCTTCCGGCCCCATGGCCCTTGGCCAGAGACTGTAGTTCGGCAAGAAACTCCGACATGGCCTGAGGCCGCCCCTTGGGGGCGACAGACAGGACACGCGCCAGAATGGCTTGCGCGCCTTCGGGCAGGTCGGGCCGCTTGTCCGAGATCTGCGGCAGGGCCCAGTCCTCGGCGCGCGTCGGCAGCTTGCCGCGTGTCTCGAGATCGACCGGAACGTCGCCTGCCAGCATCTCCCATGCGATCACCCCCAATGCATAGAGATCGGACCTCGGCGAGGCCGCCTGTCCGAGCAGCACTTCGGGGGCAATATAGTTGAGCGAGCCTTCGGGCATGTCCTCGACGCCGCCGCGGGCAAGCTCGCGAAATCCCGAGACCTGTACCGATCCAAAGTCGATGATCCTTGCGCGCCCATCAGCACCGAGGATGACGTTCTCGGGTTTCAGATCGCGATGCACCATGCCCATGCGATGGAAGGCGCGCAGCGCGGAGGCGAGCGATCCGAGCAGCGGCAGGATCATGGCGACGCTTGGCGTGGGGTGCTGCACCATCCACTGGCGCAGGGTCTGACCTTCCACATGCTCTGCGACATAGTAGAGGAACCGGCTGTCCTCATGCGGGCGGATCTTCATCACCTGCGGATTGTCGATCCGAGGACCCACCCATTGCTCGAGGGTGAAACCGTCGAGGTACTGCAAGGTGTCCTCAAGCCCCTTCGAAGGTGCCTTGAGCACAAAGCGCCCATCCTCACCCGCGCGGCGCACGAGGTAGACATTGCTGCGGGTCGAGGCATGCAGAACCTCGATCACCTCCCAGCCGTCGATGCGGTTGCCCGGCGCCAGCCGCGGCGGGATGACCTGAGCGGTCAGGCGGCTGTGTGCCTCGGTCAAGCTCTCGGACGGCAGGTCCAACACCCGGAGCATCATGCAACTGACGTTATCGTCGCTTCCCGCGTCCAGCGCCGCCTGACAGAGCCCGCGCGCTGCGGCTTCGAGATCCCCCTGTGTCTCGAGCGGGCTTGCGGCCAGCAGCTCGGCCATACGCGCCTCGCTCAGCACTGCATGCAGGCCGTCGCTGGTCAGCAGGTAGAGATCGCCCGCCTGCATCTGCTCCGAGAGGTAGTCGACGCGGATATCGGTCTCGATCCCCAGCGCACGGGTCAGCGCCTCGTGCTCGCCCATGAAACGGGCCGAATGGTCCTCGGTCAGACATCGCAGCCGCCCCGAGCGCAGGCGCAGCGCCCGGGTATCGCCGATATGAACCACATGCAGGGTCTGCGAGCGGGCGATCACCGCGGTAAAGGTGGTGACCTGCCCCTCGGCCTCGGGCGAGCCGCTGCGGTTCTGCGCGTGGAACCACGTGTTGAGCGCGGTCAGCAAACGCCCGGCGCAGTCGCGCACCGGCCAGCTTTCCGGTGCCGAGTAGTAGTCTCGCGCGAACTGGATCACCGAGATCTGCGCCGCCTTGTCCGAGTTGCGCCCGGTCGAGATACCATCTGCGATGCAGGCGACCGCGCCCTTGGTGTGAAGCTCCCACGCGCTTTCGGGGATCCTGCCGGAGATGGCGTCGTCATTCCTTGGCTTGACCCCGGCGCTGCTCCATCCGCCGAGCACGGCCTTCATTGCCCGCTTCGGGAAAAGATTTGCGGGTTCGTCCATACGCGCACCAGTGTTCGTGGGCTCAGGCCTTGAGCCCCACGTTGATCATGGTGACGGTGCCGTCCTCGTCAACCTCGGCGATCTCGCCCGAGGGTTCCTCGAGGAAGAGCAGCGCGACGAACCCAAGTACCGCGGTCCCCGCGATGACGAAGAAGAAGGTCGAGGCATCGACCACCGAGTAGACGATCAGGTAGATCACCGCGCCTACATTGCCGTAGGCGCCGGTCATCCCGGCGATCTGCCCGGTGAGCGAGCGCTTGATCAGCGGCACGACGGCAAAGACCGCGCCTTCACCCGCCTGCACGAAGAACGAGCAGGCCATGGCCACCACCACCGCCAGCCAGACCGGCCAGGCAGAGCCGATGATCCCCATTGCGGCATAGCCGACCGCAAGACCCGCGGTGAGGATCAGCAGCGTCGGCTTGCGCCCGAAGCGGTCGGAGATCCAGCCGCCGCCGGGCCGCGACATCAGGTTCATGAAGGCATAGGCCGAGGCCACCATGCCCGCCACCACCGGCGACAGCCCGAATGTGTCGGCAAAGAACAGCGGCAGCATGGACACCACCGCAAGCTCCGATCCGAAGGTGGCGAAATAGAGGATGTTGAGGATTGCCACCTGCTTGAAGCTATAGCGCTGGAAGGCAGGCACTTCCTCGGTCAGCACGCGGCGGTTGGCGCGCACCGCCAGCATGGAATCGTAGGCGTAGAGCAGCAGCAGCCCCAACCAGACGATATACATGGTGGCCGTGGTGAAGATCGCCACGTTGCGCAGGCGCCAGGCCAGCGCGCCGAGCGCGATGTAGAGCGGCACCTTCATCACCAGTAGGAACAGAAGATCACCCTTCGAGGTAACCTCCATCGCGGTGGCGTTCTTGGGACGGAAGTATTTTGAGCCCTTCGGCACGTCCTGCACCGAGGCGTAATAGATGAAGCCGTAGATCAGCGACATCAGCCCGGTGAGGGCGATCGCCCACCGCCAGCCATTCTCGCCGCCAAACCAGAGCGCGATGGTCGGCAGGGTGAAGGCCGCCGCCGCCGAGCCAAAGTTGCCCCAGCCGCCGTAAATGCCCTCGGCGGTGCCAAGCTCTTCCGCGGGGAACCATTCCGAGACCATGCGGATGCCGATGACGAAGCCCGCCCCGATGAAGCCGAGCGCGAAGCGTGCCAGCGCCAACTGGGTGAAATTGTCGGCCACGGCAAAGACGAAACATGGGATCGAACAGGCGATGAGCAGCCCCGAGTAGACCCGCCGCGGTCCATAGAGGTCTGTCAGCATGCCGATCACGATGCGCGCCGGGATGGTCAGCGCCACGTTCAGCACCAGCAGCGTCGTCACCTGCGCCTGGTCGAGGCCGAGGCTGGTGCGGATCGCCTGCAGCATTGGTGCAAGGTTGAACCACACCACGAAGGTGAGAAAGAAGGCGAACCACGTCAGGTGCAGGATACGCATCTTGCCGGTGAAGGAGAGGAGGTTGAACGTCTCGCTGGTCATCATGGGCTCCCGCTGATGGCGCGCTTCGAGTGTGCGCTGCGCTGGCGTAGCAGCGAAGCTCCCTGATTGTGCAGGTGCAGAATGCGCCGGGAATTCCCGATCAGACCGCAGGCACCGTCTATAGAATAGTCGCATCAAGTGCACCCTCGGAGTGCGGGCTGCGGCGTCCCGAGTCTCTGAACCAGCGAGGCCCTGAAACGTCGCTCTGGGGACCAAGGAGATAGGGGCGCATGAGCACGCCCACAGGGCTTTATGAATGATTTGGGGGAAGGAACGTCGGACCGAGCAACGCTTTGCTCTCGCTGCCTTGGGGGCCGCCCGCCGTCGGAACCTTCGAGATAAAAGAGCGCCCCGCGGGTCTGGTGGCACGCGGCGGCAGGGAACGGCTTGCCTGCCTGTCGCGTTGACCGACCAAATGAAAGGCGTTTGACATGAGTAAGTTTCTTATCGGCAGCGCTTTGGCGCTGGCCCTATCCTCGACATCCCTCTCAGCCGCTCCAGTGCATGGCGTTCGCGATAGTGTGGGTCCGGCCGGGGCCGAGAAGCTCTGGCTTGCCAAGGGCAACAACGGCAACGGCAACAAGGGCAACAGCGGCAATGGAAAGAAGCTGATCAAGAAGGGCCATGGCAACAGCGGCAAGGGCACTCCCGGCAAGGGCAACGCGCAGTCCAGCAATGGCTCGGCCAAGCCGGGCAAAGGAAACGCTCAGGCCGGAAATGCTCAGGCCGGAAACGGCAAACCTGAACACGCTGTCGGGCCCAAGGCAGGGGCGAAAGGCAACGGTGCAAAACAGGCGTCAAACGGCAACGGCAAAGGTGCGGATGGCCGCAGGGTCTTCACCCAGTCAGAGCGTGAAGAGGGGGTGAGCCGCCTTATCTCGACACCGGCACCTGCCGGACGTGACATGACCCGCATCCTTGGGGCGACGGCGCTGGCTTTGGCGACGCCGCAATTGCTTGTGTCCGACATCCCCGAAGACGAGCTTATCACCTACAGCAATTGCCCCCCGGGCCTTGCCAAAAAGGATCCCCCCTGCGTGCCGCCCGGTCTGGCCAAGGATGGCGTGAGCTACCAAGACTGGGCGTCCTATGACCGCGAAAGATATGACGATCTCTGGATCGAGCGCCGGAACGACTGGCTCGACTCCGACATCAATGTCGATCCCGATCCCGAGTATCTGCTGCTGCAGTCGGATCAAATCGCGACGCTGTTTGACCTCGACCCCGCGCCTCAGGGCAAGCGCTATGCGCTGATCGACGGCATGCCCGTTCTTCTCGATCACGACGACTACAAGTCGCTGCTTCTGGTGAACCAACTGGCACAGGTCAGAGACCTGTCGGATGGCCCGAGGATCGCGCCGACGGCTGCCCTGACGCAGGATGAATTGATCGACCTGTACCGCCTGCCGCGGCTTGATGCGGGCAGGAATTATTCGGTGCTGAATGGTCAGATCGTCGAGCTGGAGGATTCCGAATACGAGCTTCTGCAAATGCTCCGGATTGCGCGGGCCATCCTGTAAGGTTTCAGCTTATCAGGCCGCGCCGCCGATCGTTGCTGACCTGATTTGGGAACATGAGGGAACTGTGGGAACACGAGGGGAAGAGCCGATGTGATGCTCTCCCTCGGGGCCAATCCTGCCCGTCAGAGACCCATGTCGCGACAACCTATGAGCGCTTCGATGCGGGACTTTTACAAGCAAGAGATGCAGAAGGAAAGTTTTGTCCGCTCAGGTGCATAGGCGTATAGTGGCGCCACTACCGCCGTCGCGCGGTTGATGCCCGGGCGGCGATAGCGTGAACCTGAGGAGGAGGACGCTACCATGACTTGCCCGAAACTTTACGCGACCGCAGGAGCCTTCATCCTGCTTGCGTCTTCGGCGCTCGGCCAGACGACCGAGGAGACCGCGGAAAGCCTGATGGACCGGCTCGATGGCGTTGCGCCGCCGGCGGTGCTCCAGAACTCGACGCTGCTGAGCCCGACAGAAAGCGGTGAGATGCAGGTGCTTCGCGAAGGCACCAATGGATGGACCTGCATGTATCCCGGCACCAACCCGATGTGCGCAGACGGAGGGGCGATGAGTTTCCTCCAGTCTTGGATGAAGAATGAAGACCCGCCCGACACGCTTGGGTTCGTCTACATGTTGCTGGGCGACGAGGGCGCAAGCAACACCGACCCCTATGCCGAAGGCGAGACGGCAGACAACAACTGGGTCGTCACCGGCCCTCATGTCATGCTGCTCGGCTCGGGTGCTCAGCCGCTCTTGGAGAGCTACCCGACGGACGTTCCAAAGGACGCAGGTCAGCCTTGGGTCATGTGGCCGGGCACGCCCTACGCCCACCTGATGCTGCCAACGCACTGACGTCCGGCGCTTGCCCGATTTCTCCTTGAAGGCAGCGAAATTGCCGTGGCTGCCCCGCGTGCCTTGGGCGCCGCCTTTCTTCTGGCGCCCCAAGATGGTACCCACTCGGGTCTCCGTCCGGGAAAATATGCTGGGGTTCGATATCTTGTCTCGGCTGGCCGGGCGGAGGGCGCGCCTGCGCGGCGAAAAGGGCGTGGCTCCGGCGCGCGGCGCGACAATTCGGCTATGGTGCAACAATTTGTTGCACCAGCCCCGAAAACGAGGGCAAAAGGCCCCCCAAATGAGCGGAAACAGGTTTGCGACTGATGACGGCAAAGTCAGAAAAACAATGGGTATCGGACCTTCACAGGGCCGCGCGGTTGAGCGTGGCACCCATGATGGACTGGACCGACCGGCACTGCCGGTACCTGCACCGCATCCTGTCGCGCGAAAGCCTGCTTTATACCGAGATGGTCACGTCGCCCGCGCTGGTGCGTGGCGGGGCGTTGCATCTGCTCACCTATGATCCGTCGGAGCATCCTGTGGCGCTGCAGCTTGGCGGCTCGGACCCCGAAGAGCTTGCGCAGGCGGCCAAGCTGGGCGCCGAGGCGGGCTATGACGAGATCAACCTCAACTGCGGCTGCCCCTCGGACCGGGTGCAGTCGGGCACCTTTGGCGCGGTGCTGATGAAACACCCGCAGCTGGTCGCCGACTGTGTCGCGGCCATGCGCGAGGCGGTGGACGTCGAGGTGACGGTGAAATGTCGCATCGGTGTCGACGAGCAGGAGCCGCGCGAGGTGCTGCCCGAGTTTCTCGAAAAGATCGCGGCAGCGGGCTGCGCGCGGGTGACCATTCACGCGCGCAAGGCGTGGCTGCAAGGGCTCAGCCCCAAGGAGAACCGCGATATCCCGCCGCTCGATTACGAGTTGGTGCATGAGATGAAGGCGGCCTTCCCGCAGCTCCATGTCTCGATCAACGGCGGGGTGCAGAGCCTCGAGGAGGCCGAGGCGCATCTGGCGCGCGGCCTCGATGGGGTGATGATTGGCCGGACGGCCTATCACCAGCCGTGGGACCTGCTGGCCGAGGCGGATGCGCGCATCTATGGCCGGGATGTGGAGACGGTATCGCCGGATGCGGCGGTGGCCGCCATGCTGCCCTATATCGAGCGCCATATCGCGTCGGGCGGGAAGCTGCACCAGATCACACGGCACATGCTGGGGCTCTACGCGGGGCGTCCCGGCGCGCGCAAATGGCGGCAGGTGTTGTCCGAAAAGTCGACGCGCGAGGGCGCTGGCCTTGAGGTGATCCAAGAGGCGCAGGGCCGGATGCGCGACGCCGCCGCCTAAGCCTCGCCGCTGCGGCGTCCGGCGCGGCCGCCCCGGCGCTGGCGCAGCAGCGCCTTGCGCTCGGGCAGCGCGTCCATGATGGCGCGGCGTTCCTGCGGCGTGTAGCCGCCCCAGCCCGCGATCTCGTCGAGCGTGCGCAAACAGCCGGTGCAGAGCCCGGCCGCGCGATGCACCACGCAGATATTGATGCAGGGGCTTTCTATGGGGCCATCGTCGATGGGCGCGCCGCCGGTCATCGGCTCAGGCCTCGCGCAGATGGCGCAGCCGATCCAGCGCGCCCTGCAGGATGAAGCTCGCCGCCACATGGTCGATCAGTTCGGCCCGCTTCTTGCGCGAGGTGTCGGCCTCGAGCAGCGCGCGTTCGGCGGCGACGGTCGACAGGCGCTCGTCCCAGAAGCTGATCGGCCCATCCCAGAGGTTGGACAGGTTGCGCGCGAAGGCGCGGGTCGATTGCGCACGCGGGCCTTCGGAGCCGTCCATATTGCGCGGCAGCCCGAGGATGATGCCGCCGACCTCGCGATCCCGGACGATCTTTAGCAGCGCCTCGGCGTCGAGGGTGAATTTCTTGCGCTTGATCGTCTCCACCGGGGTGGCGACCGACAGCAGCCGGTCCGAGAGCGCGACGCCGATGGTCTTGGTGCCCAGGTCGAGCCCGGCAATGGCCCGCATCGGCGGCAGGGCGGCGGCGAAATCGGCGATGTCTTCGTGGATCATCTCGGGGCGTCCTGTGGTGGTTTCGCGCTGTTTAGGCCAGCGCGGGCGGTGAGGGAAGGGAGGGGCGCTGCCCCTCTTGGCCTGTCGGCCAATTCACCCCGGCGTGTTTGGAAAGAGAAGAAGGGCGCAGCGACGAATGGACCGCCGGGCCGTCAGTCGGTGAGACCGGCGCGGGCCGCGCCTTGGCGCACCGTGGCGAGCGCCTCCGGGCGGGTGGCGAAGACCTGCTTCGCTTCGTCCCAGATGGATTTCGCGCGGTCGGTCTGGCCGAGCACACCGAGCGCGGTGAGCAGGCGGGCCCATTCCTCGGGGCTGCCGCCCTGATCGGCCAGACGCTGCGAGAGATTGTCGACCATCCCCTCGATCATCGCCTGACGGTCGCCGTCGGACATCTCGGAGGCCGCCTGCATGTCTTCTGTAGTCGGGCCCGGAAGCGCACCAGGAAGATCTGCGCTGGCCATCTGCGGCAGGGTGTAGTCGTTGATCCCGGCGCGCTGCGCCATCTGCGGCATCTGCTCGGCGATGGCGGGCACCCAAGGCGAGCCGGCGTCGCTGTCGCGCAGCAGATTGTCCCAGATGCGGAAGGCGCTGTCGGGGCGGCCGGTCTGGGCCATCATCAGCCCGCCGTAGTAGCGCGCCACGCCGTTTTCGGGATCGCGCTGCATGACCTGATCGAGGACTTTTTCGGCCTCGGGCGAGACGTAGCCACCTGCGGCCAGAACCATCATATCCGCCAGATCGGCATAGTCTTCGGCACCGGCAGCATCGGCCTTGAGGTCGATCACCCGGCGCTGCGCCGCATAGGCGGCGGCGTAATTGCCAAGCGCCGCCTCGGAGCGGGCGAGCAGCATCTGGCCCTGCAGATCGTCCGGGCGCTCTTCAACCGCGCCGCGCAGGCGGGTGACGAGTTGGGCATATTCCGCGGGCGCGTCGCTGGGTGGGCTGGCGGGCAGGGCGGCTTCGGCCTCCTGTTGCGAGGGGCGGGTCTCGCGCATCTCCTGCGCCGCGGCGATACGGCCGCGCAGCGTCAGATCGCCATAACCGGGCGCGCCGAGCGTCAGATAGAGCGCATAGCTGCCTCCGATCAGCGCGAGCAGCAGCAGCGCGGCACTCACCCGGCGCGGCCCGCGTGCGCCGCCGCTGGCGGGCGTGGCATCGGCCTGATGGGCGCGGCTGTCGGCGGCGAGAATGCGGCGCGACACTTCGGTGCGCAGCCGCTCGGCCTCGGCCTCGCCGACGGTGCCCCGGGCGCGGTCGCGGTCGATCTCGGAAAGCTGGTCGCGGTAGACCTGCAGGTCGGAGGCCTCGGCCCCGGTGATCTCGCGGCGCGCGCGCAGCAGGGCCACCACCATCGGGGCGGCCACGGCAAGCACCGCAAGGCCGGTCACGATCCAGAAAATCATCATCCCAAGCTCTCCTTCTGCCCTCCATGTATATGCCCGCGCGCCGGGAAAAAAGGGCAAAGCCCTGCTGCTCTTTGCCGCGTGTTCACCGCACGGCAAGACAGGCGGTTGCACCGCGCGCCGCCGCGTGCAGGAATTGCACCAGCACGTGTTTTTTTCACAAAGCGGATTCGAGACCCATGAAACGCTATTCGGTATTTGCCATCGCCCGTGAGGCCGCCCGCTACCACACCGGCTGGGCCCGCGCCTGGCGCAAGCCCGATCCGAAGCGCCGCTACAGCGTGGTGATCATCGGGGCGGGCGGGCATGGTCTGGCCACCGCCTACTACCTCGGCAAGAATTTCGGCATCACCGATGTGGCGATCCTCGAGAAGGGCTGGCTTGGCGGCGGCAACACCGGGCGCAACACCACGATCATCCGCTCGAACTACCTGCAGGACCCTTCGGCGGCGATCTATGAGAAGGCCCGCTCGCTGTATGAGGGGCTCAGTCAGGACCTCAATTACAACGTGATGTTCAGCCCACGCGGCGTGATGATGCTGGCGCAGACCGAGCACGAGTTGCGCGGCTATCAGCGCACCGTGCACGCCAACCGGCTGCAGAACATCGAGACCGAGATGATCGGCCCGCGCGAGGTGAAGCGCCTGTGCCCGATCATGAACATCGACGGGCCGCGCTATCCGGTGCTGGGCGCGCTCTGGCAGGCGCGCGGCGGCACCGCCCGCCACGATGCGGTGGCCTGGGGCTATGCGCGGGCCTGCTCGGACATGGGCATGGACATCGTGCAGAACTGCGAAGTGACCGGCATCCGCTCGGAGGGCGGCAAGGTGCAGGGCGTCAGCACAACCCGCGGCGAGATCGACTGCGACAAACTTGGCATCGTGGTGGCGGGCCATTCCGGCGTGCTGGCCGACAAGGCGGGCTTCCGGTTGCCGATCGAGTCGGTGGCGCTGCAGGCGCTGGTCTCCGAGCCGATCAAACCCTGCATGGATGTGGTGGTCATGGCCAACACGGTGCATGGCTATATGAGCCAGTCGGACAAGGGCGAGATGGTCATCGGCGGCGGCACCGACGGTTTCGTCAACTATACCCAGCGCGGCAGCTTCCAGCACATCGAGGAAACCGTGCGGGCGCTCACCGAGACCTTCCCGATGATCAGCCGTCTCAAGATGCTGCGGCAATGGGGCGGGATCGTCGATGTGACCGGCGACCGCTCGCCGATCCTGTCGAAGACACCGCTGGAGAATTGCTTCCTCAATTGCGGCTGGGGCACCGGCGGCTTCAAGGCGATCCCCGGCTCGGGCTGGGGCTTTGCCGAACTGATGGCCAAAGGGCACTCATCGCTCACCGCCGAGTTCGGGCTGGACCGGTTCCGCGAAGGCCGGTTCATCGACGAAAGCGTGGCGGCGGGGGTGGCCCATTGAGCGCCGCCACGACCCGCTTTGGAGGCGCTGCTGCCCGCGCCTCAGCGGCCGAGCGCGCTGCGCGGCAGGGTGACGGGCAGGGGCGCGGCCAGCCCCATCAGCCCGGTCTGCGCGCCTTGGCCCGCGTTGCAGGGCGGGTGCCAGCTGTCGATGAACTCGCGGGCGATCATCTGCCGGTCCTCGGGGCGCGACAGCGCCACGGCACCCACCGTGTCGAACCCCATTTCGGCGGCGCGGGACCACGGACCGTTCTCGCGCCTGTCGGCTTCGAGCTGCGCGCCAAGCGCCTCGGCGTCGCCCACATAGAGGATCTGCGCCTGCACGGCGCGCCCCTCGGGCAGGCGCATCAACAGATACACCGCACCTTCGTCGGCGAAGGCGGTGTCGGCGGTGAAAAGCTCGACCGGGTAGCGGCGACCGCGATGGCTGGTCAGGGTCAGTGTCAGAAGTCTGCTCATGGGGCCTCCTTGCGTGGCTTCTTGTCTTCCGGTTCGGGCCGGCGTTTCCTCACGGTAGGTCGGGGAGGTGGCCAATCATTGACCAAGCGCAACGCAGCGCTGAATTCCGCGTGTATTCAGCCTGTACGCCCGCAAATCAGGCGCGCGCAGGGGGGAGGTGCCCGCACGATGAGCGGAAAATGGATCATTGCCGCATTGCAGCGGAACAGAACCGCCCGGCTGCGCGTTGCGGCCACGCAACGCAGCACCCAAGGAGAGCGCCCATGGCAGGCCACGCCACGCCGCATGACACACCCGCGGCAGAGGCCCGCGCCGCAGATCGCGCAACAGGCCGCGCAACTGGCCGGGACGCGCCCCGCAAGAGCCGCTCATCGGCGCGCAGTGGCCTCGTGGCGCTGCTCTCCCTGCTTCTGGGCGTGGCGCTCGTGGTCATCGCGGTTGTCCTCTGGGCGCTCTTTGGGGCCGGGCCAGAGACGGGCGCTGGCGACCAAAGCAGCAGCGCCGCCAGTGCCGACAGCCAAAGCCTCGTCGAAGCGGTGGAAGCGGTCGAAGGCGAAAGCGGCACGCTTCAGGACATCGCCGAGCCGCCCGCCGCTGCGGACTGACGGCACCGCGCCTTCTCCGATCCACCAATTTCCCGCCCCCGCCGCTCTGGCGGGCTGGCGGTGCCGTGCCAGTTTCCTGTCTTCCCCAAGCAAAGGAGAGGTCGCATGCTGATCCTCACCTGTCCCTGCTGCGGCCTCGAGGCTGCAGAGATCGAACTCGCGCCCGGAGGCGAGGCGCATCTGCGGCGCGAGGGCCCCGGCAGTTCCGATGCCGACTTTGAGGCCTATCTCTTCAACCGCCACGCGGCGAAAGGCCCAGTGCTGGAACGCTGGCGCCACGCCTATGGCTGCGGCAAATGGTTCCTTGCGGCGCGCGACAGTGTGACGATGGAGGTCTACGGCACCTACAGCGCCCGCGCCCCCGAACCGCCCGAAGAAATCCTCGCGCGGATCCGTGCCCGCCACCCGGACTGGCAGGTGCCCGCATGAGCTTTCACCTTTCGGCAAATACTCCCGCCGGAGGCTCCGGCGCATTCCAGACAGCGAGGCACCGCACATGAGCACCCGTCTGGCCAAGGGCGGTCGTTTCATCGACCGCTCCAAGAGCATCCGCTTCACCTTCGACGGCACATCGATGAGTGCCTATCCCGGCGACACGCTGGCCTCGGCGCTTATCGCCAACGACCGGCTGCTGATGGGGCGCAGCTTCAAATATCACCGCCCGCGCGGGGTCATCGCTTCGGGGGCGGAAGAGCCGAACGCGCTGGTCGGGCTTGGCACCGGCCCGCGTTTCGAGCCGAACCAGCGCGCCACGACCACCGAGGTCTTTGACGGGCTCACCGCCGAAAGCCAGAACCGCTGGCCCAGCCTCGAGTATGACATCGGCGCGGTGAACGCGGCGCTCTCGCGCTTTCTGCCCGCGGGGTTCTACTACAAGACCTTCCTCTGGCCGCGCGCCTTCTGGAAGCATCTCTACGAGCCGGTCATCCGCCGCGCCGCCGGGCTCGGCAAGGCGCCGCATCCGGAAAGCCGCGACGCCGATGGGTACGAGCATTTCCATGTTCACACCGACGTGCTGGTGGTCGGCGGCGGCATCGCGGGGCTGCAGGCCGCCAAGACCGCCGCGCGGGCCGGGGCCGAGGTGCTGCTGATCGAACAATCGCCGCATTGGGGCGGGCGTGCGCCGGTCGATGGCGGGATGATCGACGGCATGACGCCCGAGGCGTGGGTCGAGGCGACTCTGGCCGAGCTTGATGCACTGCCGAACCTGCGCCGCGTCGCGCGCTGCATGGGCGCGGCGGTGCAGGATCATGGCTATGTGCTCGGCTACGAGCGGCTCACCGATCACGCGCCGGGCGCGGCGGGTCCGCGTCACCGGCTCTGGCGGATCCGCGCCAAGCGCATCATCACCGCCACCGGCGCGATCGAGCGGCCGCTGAGCTTTGCGGGCAATGACGTGCCGGGGGTGATGCTGGCTTCGGCGATGCGTGACTATGTGGTCAACTATGGCGTCACGCCCGGCGAGAAGGTGGTGATCGTCACCAACAATGACGACGCCTATCGCACCGCGCTGACGCTGGTGGACGCCGGTGTGATCGTCGAGCGGGTGCTCGACGCGCGGCCCATGGGCGGCGGCAAGTTGATGGAACTGGTGCGCGAGCGCGGCGTGCGCGTCGATCCCGGACGCGCGGTGGCAAAAGTCACGGGCGGGGCGCGGGTGGCGACGGTGCACAGCTGTCTTGCCGATGGCACCGGCAATGTGCTCGAGGATATTCCCTGCGATGCGCTTGCCATGTCGGGCGGCTGGTCTCCGGTGGTGCATCTCTGGTCGCATTGCGGCGGCAAGCTGCGATGGGACGAGGATGGCGCTTTCTTCAGACCCGATCCCGTGCGGGCCGCCAGCGGTGCCGATGGTACGGGAAACCTGATTGCGGCGGGCGCGGCTGATGGTGAAATGAGGCTCAATTATGTCCTGCAAGGCGCTGATAAGGCGGGTCTAAAAGCCGCTCTTGAAGTGGGGCGTGAAGAGGCGAAAGGTAGCGCTGCAACCGGCGAGGACCTTGGCGAGACCCCGCTTCTGGCCACATGGATCATGCCCAGCAAGGCGACGCCCGATCTGCGCATGAAGGCCTTCCTCGACTATCAGAACGACGTGAAAGTATCGGACCTGCAGCTTGCCGCCCGCGAGGGCTATGAGAGTGTCGAACACGCCAAGCGCTACACCACGCTCGGCATGGCGACAGATCAGGGTAAACTTAGCAATATCAATGGTCTTGCAGTGCTTTCTGATGCATTGGATGAGGCCATTCCTCAGGTCGGCACCACCACGTTCCGCCCGCCTTACACGCCAATCTCTTTTGGCGCGATCACCGGCGAGGCGCGGGACGAGTTGTTCCAGCCGCTGCGCCGCACGCCGATGGATGCGTGGCATGAGGCCAATGGCGCGACCTTCGAGCCGGTAGGCCAATGGCGGCGGCCCTATTGTTACAAGCGTCCGGGCGAGACCACCGAGATGGCGGTCAATCGCGAGATTCTTGCGACACGTCAAAGCCTTGGGCTGCTGGATGCATCCACGCTGGGCAAGATTGTCGTCAAAGGGCCGGATGCGGGCAAATTCCTCGACATGCTCTACACCAACATGATGAGCACGCTGCCGGTGGGCAAGTGCCGCTATGGGCTGATGTGCACCGAGAACGGCTTTTTGATGGATGACGGCGTTGTGGTCCGGCTGGCCGAGGACACTTGGCTCTGCCACACCACGACGGGCGGCGCCGACCACGTGCATGCCCATATGGAAGATTGGCTGCAATGTGAATGGTTTGACTGGCAAGTCTACACCGCCAATATAACCGAGGCCTACGCGCAGGTCGCCGTGGTCGGCCCGCAGGCGCGGCGCCTTCTCGAAAAGCTCGGCGGCATGGACCTCAGCAAAGAGGCGCTGCCTTTCATGAGCTTTGCCGAAGGCACGCTCGGCGGCTTCCCGGCGCGGGTGTTCCGCATCTCCTTTTCTGGGGAGCTGAGCTATGAGGTGGCGGTTCCGGCGAGCCTCGGGCGGGCATTCTGGGGGCGTTTGCTGGAGCTTGGCGCGGAATGGGACGTCACGCCCTATGGCACCGAGGCGCTGCATGTGATGCGCGCCGAGAAGGGCTTCATCATGATCGGCGACGAGACCGACGGAACGGTGATCCCGCAGGACCTGAACCTTGGCTGGGCGATCTCGAAGAAGAAAGAAGACTTCCTCGGCAAGCGCGCGCAGGAGCGGGTTCATATGGCCGATCAGACCCGCTGGAAACTGGTCGGGCTCGAGATGGACGACGGCGGTGTGCTGCCCACGGGCGCGCTCGCCATCGCGGCGGGCAAGAACGCCAACGGCCAGCGCAACACCGAGGGGCGGGTGACGTCCTCTTATTTCTCGCCGACGCTGGGCAAGGGGATCGCCATGGCGCTGGTGCGCGGCGGACCGCAGCGGATGGGCGAGGAGCTGACCTTCACCACCGATGACTATGATCCCGCAGACGAGGCCAAGACCACGCTGAAAGCGCGGATCGTCAGCCCGGTCTTTTACGATGCCGAGGGGGCAAGGAACGATGTCTGAGATCACCATGGAGCCGATGAGCCCGCTGATGGGCGCCGTGGCCGAAGGCGCGATCACCCTGCGCGAGATGGGGCCCTGCGGCATGGTTTCGCTGCGCGGCGCGTTCGATCATCCGGCCTTTGCCGGCCCGGTCGAGGCGCTGGCGGGCTGCGCGCTGCCGGGGCGCTGGCAGGTCTCGGGCACGGCGGAGCGCGGGCTGCTGTGGATGTCGCCCGATGAGCTGCTGTTGCTGCTGCCGCATGGCGAAGCCGCTGAAGCGGCGCGGCGGCTGCAGGCCGAGCTGGATGACGCCGGGGCGCATGCGCTGGTGCTCGACGTGTCGGACATGCGGGTGCGGCTGAGCCTGACCGGCGGCTGCCTGCGCGAGACGCTGGCGCGGCTCACGCCCAGCAATATGGCGCCCGCCGCGTTCCCGGTCGGGGCGCTGCGCCGCACCCGGCTTTCGCAGGCGGCTGCCGCGATCTGGCTGGTCTCGGACGAGGAGGCGCAGATCTTCGCCTTTCGCTCGGTGGCCGATTATGTCTTTCGGCTGCTGTCCGGCGCGGCGAAAAATGGCCCGGATTTCGAATATTTCTAGGGCGAAGCTCATTGCACCTTTGGCCCGGCACCCGTAGCGTCGGCAGACGTAGCGCAAGGGAGAAGGGCGATCGGATGAGGTTTCAAGCGCATGCCATCGCCCGCATCGCCCTGCGCCACCTTCGTGTGGCGGCGCAGATCGGCGCGCTTGCGGGGCCGGTTGCGCTGAGCGCTCAGACGCTTTGGGCGGGCGGAGCCCCCGCCGCACGGCAGGATCGCGCGTTGGCCGCACCGGCGGCGGACGAAATACCGTTGGTCGTGCCTGCGGGGGCGATCGGATATTTGTGCCGCATTCATGTGCCCTACAGTCAGCGCTGGATTCCGCCCGTGCTGTTCATCGCCCATGATCCCGAAACTGGCCGCGTGATCATCTCGGACCCAATCGCGCTGAGCTATAATTTCGGCCTGCCGGTGCTGGGCAAAGTGGCCAGCGACAGCACGCGCAGGATCAGCTTTACATGGGATTATCCGGTCGGATCGGGGGCGCAGCAGACGCGGCGAATGCTCTACCGCGCAGGGTTCGACAAGCGCAGTGGAGAGGTTGTCGTCACCGCGATCCCGGCGGGATTTGACCGGGTCTTTCAGGCCAGTGGCATCTGCGAAGGCGCACCGCTGAACGAGCTTGCCGCACAGCCCTGAGTGCAATGGTACACGGAACTTAGCTTGACCTCGCGTGTAGCAGGTCTAGGAATACACTCAAACTCACAGACAGGCGAAAGGAAACGCATATGTCCTTTGAACTTCCCGACCTTCCCTATGCCCACGACGCGCTGGCCTCCAAGGGTATGTCCAAGGAGACGCTGGAGTATCACCACGACATCCACCACAACACCTACGTCACCACGCTGAACAAGCTGATCGACGGCACCGAGTGGGCGGACAAGTCGCTGGAAGAGATCGTCAAGGGCACCTACGAGTCCGGCGCTGTCGCCCAGTCCGGCCTGTTCAACAACGCGTCGCAGCACTGGAACCACACCCAGTTCTGGGAAATGATGGGCCCGGGCGAGAACGCGCTTCCGGGTGAGCTGGAAAAGGCGATCACCGAGTCCTTCGGCACCTTCGACAAGTTCAAGGAAGACTTCTCGGCCGCTGGCGCAGGCCAGTTCGGCTCGGGCTGGGCGTGGCTGGTGAAAGACACCGACGGTGGCCTGAAGATCACCAAGACCGAGAACGGCGTGAACCCGCTGTGCTTCGGCCAGACCGCGCTGCTTGGCTGCGACGTGTGGGAGCACTCCTACTACATCGACTTCCGCAACAAGCGTCCGGCCTATCTGGCGAACTTCCTCGACAACCTCGTGAACTGGGAAAACGTGGCCTCGCGCCTCTGATTTCCTGACCACAGGTCGAGATTTGATGCCCCGTACCGCAAGGTGCGGGGCGTTTTCTTTGTGGTGCTGGGGGAGCCGCGAGTCGTCTTACAGGCGGAACAGAGGTCAGAGGCCGACCGCGGGCTGCCGCTTGCGGCGCTTGAGGGGCAGCGCTTTATCGTGCCGCACCGCTGAACGGCCGAGCGCGCGGTAATGTCATAGAAGCGGCCGCCCGGGGGGCGGTCTGCCGCTGGCCGGCGGCGCTGCGCGCCTTGCTCCGGCTGGGAAGGTGCCCGGACGGGCCGGAGGCCGCCGGGTGAGCGCTGGCCCGTGGGGTGGCGCCGCAAGCTGCGGCTAGGGCGCTTTATGTAGGCCAAACCCGGATGACCGTGTCGCCTTGTGGAACCTACCAAAGCGCCAGCCCGCCGGGACGGGCCGGCGCTCGCCCGGCGGCTTCGCCTTGATTCCGGGCACGTTGGCGCAGCACCCAGCTTGCACCGCTCCCTTCCGCGGCGTAGCAGAGGGCGCACCGCTCATTCCGCTCACGGAGGCCCCATGTCCGGCTTTGTCAGTTTCGTTTCTTCCGGTCCCGGAGACCCCGATCTGCTGACCGTGCGGGCGCTGAAATGCCTGCAGGCCGCCGATGCCGTGCTCTATGACGATCTCGCCTCCGGTCCGATCATCGATCTGTGCGGCGCGGACACCGAAATGGTCGCCGTGGGCAAGCGCGCGGGCTGCCCCTCGCCAAAGCAGGAATACGTCAGCGCGCTGCTGGTCGAACATGCGCTGTCGGGCCAGCATGTGGTGCGGCTGAAATCGGGCGACGCGGGCATTTTCGGACGGCTCGAGGAAGAGATCGCCGCAGTGACCGAGGCGGGCATTCCCTTCGAGGTGGTGCCGGGCGTGACCTCGGCCTCGGCGGCGGCGGCGGCGGCGTCCATGCCGCTCACCCGGCGGCTTACCGCGCGGCGGCTGCAGTTTGTCACCGGCCATGACGTCACCGGCGCGCTGCCCGAGGAAATGAACCTCGCCGCGCTCGCCGATCCCGAGGCAGTCACCTGCGTCTACATGGGGCGGCGGACCTTCTCGAAGCTGGCAGAACGGCTGATCGCGGCAGGGCTGCCGCCCGAGACGCCGACGCTGATGGCCGAGAACGTCAGCAAGGCCGGGCAGCGCATGGTCGCCTCGACCGTGGCAGAACTGGGCGAGACGCTGAAGGAAGCGCCGAGCCGCGCCGTGGTGATGATCCTTTATGGCGCGCTTGGCAGCCCGGTGATCGAAGCGGCCACGCGCGAGGGCTGACGCAACGTCCCTCCGCCCGCGCGCTGGACGCGGGCCCTTGGCTGCGGTCATCTCGCGCCCGAGGAGAAACTGGAGGATTTCATGCAGATCGACGAAAATGTCGTGGCTGTGGTGTCGGGCGGCGCTTCGGGGCTTGGCGCGGCGACGGCGGTGCGGCTCGCGGGGCTTGGCGCCAAAGTGGTGCTGCTGGACAAGGATGGCGAGCGCGGGCCGGTGACGGCGGGCGACATCGGCGGCAGCTTTATCGAGACCGATGTGACCGACCCCGAGAGCGTCGCCGCCGCGCTGTCGCAGGTCGCCGCGGCGCATGGCGCGCTGCATGTGGCGGTCAGCTGCGCCGGGATCGCGCCGGGGGCCAAGACCGTCTCGCGCGGCGCGGCGCATGATCCGGCGCTCTTTGCCAAAACCATCGCCATCAACCTCACCGGCACGTTCAACGTCGCCTCGCAGGCGGCGGCGCTGATGGCGCAGAACGCGCCGCTGGATAAGGACGGCAACCGAGGCGTCATTGTCAACACCGCTTCTGTCGCCGCCTATGAGGGGCAGGTCGGGCAGGTGGCCTATGCCGCTTCCAAGGGCGGCGTGGTCGGCATGACGCTGCCCATGGCGCGCGATCTGGCCCCGACCGGTATTCGCGTCTGCGCCATCGCGCCGGGGCTCTTCCTGACGCCGATGATGCAGGGGCTGCCGCAGGAGGTGCAGGACAGCCTTGGCCAGCAGGTGCCGTTCCCGGCGCGGCTTGGCGATCCGGCGGAATATGCCGCGCTGGTGCAGCATATCGTCGAGAACCCGATGCTGAACGGCGAGGTGATCCGCCTCGACGGTGCGATCCGCATGGCGGCGCGCTGAGGCGGTTTGTGCGGGTGCACAGGTTCGGGCGCGCTGTGTGCGCCTGTGCAGGGTGACGGTGCGGGCGTGTGGCACCTATATCGTGGGTCGACACGATAAAGAGGCTCTCCATGACCCGCATTCCCTACAGCCTGCTCGACCTTTCGCCGGTGCCCGAAGGCGGCACGACGGCGCAGGCACTGCAGAACACGCTCGAGCTGGCAAAGCACGCCGAGGCCTGGGGCTACGCGCGCTATTGGCTGGCCGAGCATCACAATATGCCCGGCATCGCCTCGGCGGCGACCTCGCTGGTGATCGGACAGGTGGCTGCGGCGACCAAGACCATTCGCGTCGGCGCGGGCGGCATCATGCTGCCCAACCATGCGCCGCTGGTCATCGCCGAACAGTTCGGCACGCTGGAGACGCTGTTTCCCGGGCGTATCGACCTTGGTCTCGGGCGCGCGCCGGGCTCGGATCAGACCACCGCCATGGCGCTGCGCCGGAATATGGCGCAGAGCGCCGATCGCTTCCCCGAAGATGTGGTCGAACTGCTTGGCCTGTTCCAACCCGCCGAGCCGCATCAGCCGGTGCGCGCGGTGCCCGGCGAGGGCACGCATGTGCCGGTGTGGATCCTCGGCTCGTCGCTCTTTGGCGCGCAGCTGGCGGCGCATCTCGGGCTGCCTTACGCCTTTGCCTCGCATTTCGCGCCCGACGCGCTGGAGCAGGCGATCGACGTCTACCGCAGCCGGTTCCAGCCGGGGGTGACGCAGGAGCCGCATTTCATGCTGGCGGCCAACGTCTGGGCGGCGGACACCACCGAGGAGGCGCTGCGGCTGAAAAGCTCGCAGCAGCAGGCCTTCATCAACCTGCGCACCGGACGCCCCGGCAAGCTGCCGCGCCCGCTCGACGATATCGAGGCGGCGACCGATCCGCGCTACCTTGCGGCGGCCAATTCGGCGCTGCGGATCTCTGCGGTTGGCGATCGTGCGGCGGTCGCGGAGCAGCTTGAGGCGCTGATCGCGCGGTACCAGCCCGATGAGATGATCCTGACCGGGATGATCCACGATCCCGCGGCGCGGCTGAAGAGCTTTGAAATCGCCGCGGACGTGCTCGGGCAGGGTGCAGCGCCCAAGGCGGCGGCCTCCGCCTGAGCCAGCCCTTTCCGGAATCCGCAAAGGAAAAGGCCCGCAGCATTCCCGCTGCGGGCCTTTTTTTATGGTGCGGGTCAACCTTTAGCGGGTCGTGGCCCGCAGTGATTGGATTTGCGTCTGGAGCCGCGCCAGCACCGCCGACAGAAGCATGCTCTCGCGGGTGGTCTGCTCTTCGCGAGGATAGACGACCTGACCATCGGCGAGCGCGGTGGCGGTCTGGATCAGGCGCTGGAACGGGCGCGTGAGGTGGCGGAACAGCAGCGCGGCGCAGAGCAGGGTGCCAAGGGCGACCGCCGCGATCAGAATGTTCACGCCGCGCATGAAGTCGGGCAGGGCCTCGGCAAAGCTGTCCTCATGCACATCGACGATCAGCGTCCAGCCAAAGCCCGGCATCGACGCGTTGGTGAAGCTGGGCAGCACGGCGTAAAGATGGCCCGCGTCGGTGCGCTGCAGGGCGGTGCGGTCGGCGTCGGGACGGCCTGCGAGGATCATGCCTTCGACGCGCGGCGGCAGTTCTTCGGTATGGTCGTCGCCGCGGGTGTCGACGATGGTCTGCCCCTTGCGGTCGCGGATGAGCGCGCCGACGGCGAGGTTGCTGGCCGCATCGGCCATATAGTCAGCGACCCAAGAGATGCGCAGACGGTAGACGACCACGGCCTTGGTGTCGCCGTTCTCATCGGTGACCGGCATCGACAGGTTGATGAAACGCTCGCCGCTTTCGTCGCCTTGCTTTTTGGTCCATGCGGTGCCCACGGTCTCGCCGCTGAAGCCGGACTGGAACCAATTCCATTGATCCACCGCATCACCGACACGCTCGCCGCGAGAGCCTGCGATGATCATTCCTTCGGGCGAGGCGAAGCCGACCCAGGCGACCTGACCACCGGCTTGAATGACGGCGTCGGCGAAGTCCTGCATTTCCTCGGTGGAGGCGTCGGCGGTCCGGGCGGCGACGGCGCGCAGCGAGTCCCATTCCCGTTCGATCGCCTTGTTGAAGGTCTGCGAGAGAGCCTGCGCGCTGCGCAGCCCCAGTTCGCGCTGCAGACGCACCTCGTAATCCTCTGCCTGCCAGCGGATGCCAAAGATGGCAGCGGCAGTGGCCGCGATCACGACGAAAGACATGACACCCACAAAAGAGGTGGCGAGTTTCGGGTGGCGATCAAGACGGTCTGGCATGAGGTTTACCCCTTATCACTTATAGTTTCTTGCGACCTTGCCCTCAGGCTCTTGGTGCCCGGAGTGGGCATCTGCTCAGTGGTTAATGAATCATTTAGGTTAACTAAGCGGAGAAACTTTGATCTAACTGTGGCGCAAATTGGTCAAATCACATGCTGGTGGCATGGATTGTCGACCCGGCGCTTGGAAAGCGGAGGGCCGCAGCAAGCCGTTTGGCCATGAAGGGCAGGGGCCGGACGTCAGAGCAAGGCTCGGGGGAGGGTTCAAGGGAATGTTCAAGGGGAGAGATCGCCGAATATGGCGGTTTTGGTAGGCCCGGCAGGACTTGAACCCGCAACCAAGGCGTTATGAGCGCCCTGCTCTAACCAATTGAGCTACAGGCCCACCGTCCCGCCTCACTAGCATCCCCGCAGGTCCGGTCAAGTGGGGTTCTGCCGATCCGGACGCGCATAAGTTGCGGCTGTGACCTTGGTGGTCTTAACTTCCGCCCGGATGCGGCGCTTCAGCCCAGCAGGAGAGAGCGGATGGACCAAGCGGATGTGCAGCGCCTTGCGCGCTATAACGACTGGCAGAACCGGTTGATGCAGGCGGAGCTTGCCTTGCTGCCGCCGCAGGATCTGACGGCGCAGAGGGGCGCGTTCTTTGGCTCCATTCTGGCCACCGCCAACCACCTTCTCTGGGCCGATCGCATGTGGCTCAGTCGTCTTTCGGACATCGCGCGGCCCGAGGGAGGCATTGCCGACAGCGTGGCGCTGACCGATGGGTTGGCTGAATGGTCTTCAGAGCGGCAGAAATTGGATGCGCATATGCTGGGCTGGGCGGACGGCCTCGGCAGCGCGGATCTGGCGGGCGATTTGCGCTGGTGGTCGGGGGCGAGCGGGCGCGAGCAGCAACAACCGAAAGCGCTGTGCATCGCGCATATGTTCAACCACCAGACGCATCACCGTGGGCAGATCCATGCGATGGTCACCGCCGCGGGCGGCGCGGGCTGGGTCAGCGATCTGTTTCTGATGCCTTCGGAGTGATCCCGCCTCAGGGCGGAGCGAGAGGGGCGGGAAAAGCCGCCGCGCTGACGCTAGGGCAGGCTAAGCTTGGTCCGCAGCTAAAATAAATGTAACCTTTACCTCACGTCTCCGTGCGCTAGCTGATGGCGCGCCGGGGGTCCGCCGGGCCGCTCCGGCCCCGCGCCAACGGCAATTGCCCAAGGCTGGCGCGGGCATAGGCCGCCGCGGCGGGTGACAGAGGGGCAGGCGGGATCAGAGGCTCAGCGCCCCTGTCACGCCTTGCTGAAACAGGCACGCAGGCCCTCACAGGGGCCGTGAAAGACGGAGGGACCCATGTTCAAACGCATCATGGTGCCGGTCGATTTGACCCATGCGGATCGGCTGCAGAAGGCTCTGGACGTGGCGGGGGATCTGGCCGCGCATTACGGAGCCAAGCTGATCTATGTCGGGGTCAGCGCGTCGACCCCCTCGTCGATCGCGCACACACCGGAAGAATATGGCGAAAAACTCGCCGTTTTCGCCAAGGCCAAGGCTCTCGCGGCCGGGGTCGAGGCGGAGTCGTTTCCGGTGATCACCCATGATCCGGCGGTGGACCTTGATCCGGCGCTGGTGAAGGCGGTCCTCGACACCGATGCCGACCTCGTGGTGATGGCCAGCCATATCCCCGGCATCGCCGACCACTTCTGGCCGTCCAACGGCGGCACGGTGGCATCCCGCGCAAAAGTCTCGGTCATGGTGGTGCGCTGAGCCACCTCTCAGGCTCATGACACAGGCACACCGCCAAGAACCACACAACAAGACAACACAATAAGGAGGGTCCACACGTGAGCGACAACAACTCCACGGAAGACACCGAGGATCTGGGTATCCCCGCGCCGGAAGGCGCGTCGGACATCATCCAGACCGACTATGAAATCGGTCAGGACAATATCGAAACCACAATCGGCCCGTTCGGCCTCGACATCCACAACCCGGTGTTCCTCATCTCGGGTGCGGTGGTCGTGGCCTTCGTGTTCTACACGCTCGCGCTGCCGGAACAGGCGGGCGCGGTGTTCAGCTGGCTGTTCTCTTTTGCCACGAAGACCTTCGATTGGTTCTTCCTTGGCGCGGCGAACATCTTTGTCATCTTCTGCCTCGTGCTCATCGTCTCGCCGATGGGCAAGGTGCGTCTCGGCGGGGCCGAAGCGACGCCCGATTACGGCTACGCGGGTTGGTTCGCGATGCTTTTCGCCGCCGGCATGGGCATTGGCCTCATGTTCTTCGGCGTGCTCGAGCCGGTCTACCACATGGCGGTCAGCTCGCCGCTCGGCGTGCCGTCGCCCTTTGACGCAGATGGCAACCTGATCCCCGAGAACGTCGAGGCGGCCAAGACCATGGGCCTTGCGGCGACGATCTTTCACTGGGGTCTGCACCCTTGGGCGATCTACGCGGTGATGGCGCTGGCGCTGGCGCTGTTTTCCTACAACAAGGGCCTGCCGCTGACCGTGCGCTCGGCCTTCTACCCGCTGCTGGGCGAACGTGTCTGGGGCTGGTGGGGCCATATCATCGACATCCTTGCGGTCTTTGCCACGCTCTTCGGCCTCGCCACCTCGCTGGGCTTTGGCGCGCAGCAGGTGAACGCGGGCCTCAACCATGTGTTCGGCGTTCCGATCGGCTCGACGATGCAAGTGCTGATCATCTCGGGGATCACCGCGATCGCGCTGGTCTCGGTGGTCCGCGGCCTCGACGGCGGGGTGAAGGTCCTGTCCGAGATCAACATGGGCCTTGCGGCGCTGCTGCTGGTCTTCGTGCTGGCGGTCGGCCCGACGATGATGATCTTCTCGGATTTCTTCAGCGGGCTCGGCGCCTATCTGGTGGACCTCGTGCCGCTGTCGAACCCGGTTGGCCGTGAAGACACCGACTTCGTGCAGGGCTGGACCTCGTTCTACTGGGCGTGGTGGATCAGCTGGTCGCCGTTCGTGGGCATGTTCATCGCCCGCGTCAGCCGTGGCCGCACCGTGCGTGAGTTCGTGATCTGCGTGCTGATCATCCCGAGCCTCGTCTGCGTGCTGTGGATGGCGGTGTTTGGCGGCGTGGCGATTGACCAAGTGCTGAGCGATCCGGCCAACAGCATGGTGAAAGCCAATGTGATCGACAGCTACAACCCGCCGCTCTCGCTCTTTGCGATGCTGGAGGGGCTGCCGATGTCGTCGATCACCTCGGTGATCGCGGTGGTGCTGGTGATCGTGTTCTTCGTCACCTCGTCTGACTCCGGCTCGCTGGTGATCGACACGATCACCGCAGGCGGCAAGGTCGACGCACCGGTTCCGCAGCGTGTGTTCTGGGCGGTCTTCGAGGGCGCGGTGGCGATCGTGCTGCTGCTTTCGGCGGGCGGCCTGTCGTCGCTGCAGTCGATGGTCATCTCGACCGGTCTGCCGTTCACCATCGTGCTGCTGATCATGTGTCTTGCGATCTGGCGCGGCCTGCGCGCCGAGCCGCGCGGCTGACCTGACGGGTCTGACCTCTGGAAAGAAAAGCGCGGGCCCCTCGGGGCCCGCGTTTGGTTTTCGCGCTGCGATGTCTGAAACGCCGTGGGCTCAGTATTCGAGGCCAAAGGCCACGTGAAACCGCAGCGCGCCCTCGGGCATGGCCTCGTGGAACGGCAGGGCAAGGATCGCTTCGGGCGGGATGCCCGTCAGCGCGATCCCCGGTGCCGCACGAAAGCCGAAGCGGGTGTAAAAGGCCGGATCGCCCACCAGCACGATGCCATGCGCGCCAGAGGCCCGCAGTTGCTCCACCGCCGCATGCATGAGCGCCGCGCCAATGCCGGTGCCCTGCCGCTCGGGCAGCACCGAGATCGGCCCCAGCCCTTGCCAGCCCCAATGCCCGTCCACCTGCACCGGCGAGACGGCCACATGGCCCAGAAGGGTGCCGCCCTCATCGGCGACCAGCGAGAGGGTCAGCGCGCTTGCGGCGCGCAGCCCTTCGACGATCTGCGCCTCGGTGCCATCCGCATGCGGGGCGGTGGCAAAGGCGTGGGTGGTGAGGGCCGAGATCGCCTCGGCCTCTTCCGGTCGTTCCGGTCTGATCTGCATGTCTGCCTCCCTGAACGTGCCTAAACTCGGTTGTCGGGGCGGGCTGCGACCAGCCGCCGCCCGCGCTCGGAGATACGATACGCGCCGCCGCCCTTCGAAGCGACCAGGCGTTTGCGTCGAAGTCGCTGGAAAATCTCCAGCGAGCAGGACGACAGGATCATCCCGTCGGTGGTGATGCAGGTGATGTCGGTGATGCGGCTGCCGCAACGTTCGTGCGAGATGCGGCCACCCTGTGCCAGCACGTGCAGCACACGGTTTTCGTGTTTCGAGATATTCATGATGTTTGCCTGAATGAAAAACGCGATAACTCAGGTCCCCGAAGGGACCCGGTTCTGCGGGGTTTTCAGCGGCTCCGGCGCCATTGCGCGGGAGCCTATTCAGACAAGCTCGAGCATCCACTCTCCATTGCGGCCGCCACGATCGGCGGTGCTGAGACGAAGATAAGCGCGCAGGGGCCGCGCCGCAAGCACCTGTGCCGCCGCGTCACCACCTTGACCCTGCCGCGCGGCGCGGCTTTGGTGCGGGAGAATTTGCGCAAATTGCAAGGAGCGCCTGATGCTTGACGTCGATTTCACCCGTGCCCAGTTCCCCGCCTTTGCCGAGCCCTCGCTGCGGGATCTCGCCTTCTTCGAGAACGCGGGCGGGTCTTACACCTGCGGTGCGGTGATCGACCGGCTGACGCGCTTTTACCGCCAGCGCAAGATGCAGCCCTATGGCCCCTATGCGCCCGCCGAGGCCGGGGGCGCCGAGATGGATGAGGCGCGCAGCCGTATGGCGGCGCTTCTGGGCGTGGAGACCGAGGAATTGAGCTTTGGCCCCTCGACCAGCGCCAACACATTCGTGCTGGCCAACGCCTTTCGCCGGTACCTCAAGCCCGGTGAGGCGATCATCGTCACCGATCAGGACCATGAGGCAAACTCCGGCCCGTGGCGGCGGCTGGCGGAAGAGGGGATCGAGGTGCGCGAGTGGCGGATGGATCCCGAGACCGGCCATCTCGACCCGGCGGCGCTGGCCGATCTGCTCGACGAGAAGGTACGGCTGGTGTGCTTCCCGCATTGCTCGAACGTGGTGGGCGAGATCAACCCGGTGGGTGAGATCTGCGCGATGATCCACGCCGCCGGGGCCTATGCCTGCGTCGATGGGGTGAGCTATGCGCCGCATGGTTTTCCCGATGTGGGCGCGCTGGGGGCGGATATTTACCTTTTCTCCGCCTATAAGACCTATGGGCCGCATCAGGGTCTTATGGTGATCCGCCGCGCGCTTGGCGAGGCGCTGCCGAACCAAGGGCATTTCTTCAACGCGGGCACCCTCTACAAGCGTTTCACGCCCGCCGGGCCGGACCATGCGCAGATCGCCGCCTGCGCCGGGATGGCCGATTACATCGACGCGCAGGCCGCCCATCACGGCACCGATGCGCGCGGCGTGGCGGACATGATGCGCTCGCAGGAAGTGGCGCTGACCGCGCCTTTGCTCGACTATCTCTCGGGCCGCAATTCCGTGCGCCTGCTGGGGCCGTCGGACGCCGAGCGCCGCGCGCCCACCGTGGCGCTGGAACACGCGCGTCCCGCCGCCGAACTGAACGAGGCGCTGGCGGCGCGCGGCATCATGGCAGGGGGCGGCGATTTCTACGCGGTGCGGGCGCTGCAGGCGCAGGGTGTGGACCCCGAGAAGGGCGTGCTGCGGCTGTCGTTCACCCATTACACCTCGGAGGCGGAGATCGCGAAGCTGATCGCGGCGCTGGATGAGGTTCTTTGAGGGGCCGGTGATCCGCGGGGTGGCGGACTGCGTATTTAAGGAACAATGAAAGGTGGGGGCGGGCCTCTGCCGAGCGCCGCGCCCTGTTGGGGCGCGGTGCATGAGTATTTTTGGAAAGATGAAAGGGCTTGTGCCGTCTGTGCTTGACCGCCTGCGCTTGCGGGCCAGCTTGCGGCACGAGCAGGAGGTGAGCGATGAGTGAGCAGTCCCCGACATTGGTGTGGATCCGGCGCGATCTGCGGCTGTCCGACCACGCGGCGCTTTGTGCCGCCGTGGAGCGCGGCGGGCCGGTGATCCCGGTGTTCGTGCGGGACAGCACGGTCGAGGCGCTTGGCGCGGCGCCGAAATGGCGGCTGGAGCAGGGGCTGGCGGTATACATGAGCGCGCTGGAGGAGAAAGGCTCAAGGCTGATCCTGCGCGCGGGGCCTGCGCGCGAGGTGATCCCGGCGCTGGTGCGCGAGACCGGGGCGGGCGCGGTCTATTGGCAGCGCGCCTATGACCCGGCCTCGGTAGAGCGCGACGCCGACATCAAATCGGCGCTGAAGGAAGACGGGATCGACGCGCGCAGCTTTGCCGGGCATGTGATGTTCGAGCCATGGACCGTGGAGACCAAGCAGGGCGGGTATTACAAGGTCTACAGCCCGTTCTGGCGGGCAGTAAAAGAGCGCGAGGTGCCCGCGCCCTTGCCGGAACCTTCGCATCTGCCTGCGCCAGCGGACTGGCCGGAGAGCGAGGCGCTGAAGGACTGGCAGCTCGGCGCGGCGATGAACCGGGGCGCCGAGGTGCTCGCCAAACATGTGAAGCCCGGAGAGGCGGCGGCGCAGGCCCGGCTCGGGGCGTTCATCCGCGATGGGGTCGGGGAGTATGGCGAGATGCGCGACCGGCTCGATGTCGACGGCACCTCGCGCATGTCGGAATATCTCAGCCTTGGCGAGATCAGCCCGGCGCGCTGCTGGCACGCGGGGCTGCGGGCGCAGGCGGACGGCAAAGCGGGCGCGGGAAAATTTCTCGCCGAACTGGCGTGGCGCGAGTTTGCCTATCATCTGATGTGGCACACGCCGCATATGCTCGAGGACAACTGGCGCGAGGAATGGAAGGCCTTTCCCTGGAAGGAAGACCGCCGTCTGAAAGAAGTGCGGGCGTGGGAGCAGGCGCGCACCGGCATGGAGGTCGTCGACGCGGCGCTGCGCGAGATGTATGTCACGGGCTATATGCACAACCGCGCGCGGATGATCGTCGCGAGCTACCTGACGAAACACATGATGGTGCATTGGCGCATCGGCATGGCGTGGTTCGACGATTGCCTCGTGGATTGGGATCCGGCCTCGAACGCCATGGGCTGGCAATGGGTGGCGGGCTGCGGTCCCGATGCGGCGCCCTATTTCCGCGTCTTCAACCCCGAGACCCAAGCCGAGAAATTCGACCCCAAAGGCGCCTACCGCCGCCGCTGGATCGCCGAGGGCCAGAGCCAGCCGCCGCAGGACGCATTGGATTACTTCGAGGCGGTGCCGCGCAGCTGGGACCTGTCGCCCAAGGACGGCTATCCAAAGCCGGTGGTGAGCGCCGCTGAGGGGCGGCAGGCGGCGCTGACCGCCTATGAAGAGCGCGATTTCTGATACCGGCGCGCGCGGCGCAACGGCAACGGCCCCCACGGAAGTTCCCTGCCTATCTTGCATCCATCGGGAGAGCGGGGTTAGCTGGCGTGGTATTTTTACTTACGCGTTTCCGGGGGGCTCTTCATGACCACTGCGTCGCGCCTTGTTGGCGCCCTATGCCTTGCGGCACTGGCCTATTTCGCGTCGGGCTATCTGATCCAGATACTCGATCAGAAACAGGACTTCGGAAATTTTCGCTGGGTGAATGTGGCGCTTGGGCTGGTGCTTGGGTGGAAGCTTCTGGGGTCGCGCGGCGCCCGCGGCTATGCCAATGGCATCTCGGCCGGGCTGACCTCGGCGGCGGCGCTGGTGGCCTGCGGACTGCTCTTGCAGGCGGGCTATGAGATGCTGCGCCTGTCGATGCGGCATCGTTACGACGGCGCGATGGAGGCTTTTGCCGCCGTATTTCAACTTACTCTGGACTTCGGCGCGCTTCTGCTCGATGGCGGGTTCATCCTGCTCATGCTCGCGGGGGCAATCGTTGCGGGCATGATCACGGAGTTTGCCGCACGCAACTGGAGATAAGCGCGATGACGATGTTCCTGACCGGCACGCTGGCCCATCCGCCGCTGCTGGAGATCGTTCTTGGCCGGGCTCCGGTGCTGGTGCCCGCGGTGCTGCCCGATCACGCAGTGCTGGCGCCTGCGGGCGGCGCTGACACGCTGACCCGCCTGCGCATGGCGCAGGGCGAGAGCGCGGCGGGCGTTCTGGTGACGGACGGCGGGGCGCAGGATCTGGAGCGGCTGTGCTATTTCACCGGCTGGTCGGAGGGCGATTTTGTGCCGGTCGACGTGCCGCAGGTGCAGGAATCCGTTCGGGCGCCTGTGTCGCCGGAAGGCGCTGAGGGCCAGCGGCGCTTTGACGCCGAGACTTGGGCGCGTGCGCAGGGGGACTTGGCGTGCGAGATCGCGCGGGAGATCATGCGGGGCTTTGGCCAGCGGCCCGCCGCCATGGTCCGGGCGATCCGTCCCTATCTTGCCGCGCGCGCATGGTCGCGGGCGCTCGCGGACCGCGAGACCCCCTGTGTGCTGCGCTCTGACCGGACGCGCGAGCATGCGGTGCGCATTGTCTCGGACAGTTCTGCGCATGATGGGTTCTTCCGGATGCGGCAGTTTTCCCTGCAGCACGAGCGCTTTGACGGCGCGATGTCGGATGTGATCCAGCGCGAGGGCTTTGTGGCTTATGACGCCGCGCTGGTGCTGCCCTATGACCCCGAGCGCGATCTGGTGCTGCTGATCGAACAGATGCGCTATGGCCCGATCCTGCGCGAGGATCGCCATCCTTGGATTCTCGAGCCGGTGGCGGGGCTCGTCGATGCGGGCGAAAGCCCCGAGGATTGTGCCCGGCGCGAGGCGGTCGAGGAGGCGGGGCTGCATCTGGGGTCGCTGGAGCCGATGGTGCGGGTCTATGCCTCGCCGGGCTATACCAGCGAGTTCTTTCATTGCTTCCTCGGGCTGTGCGATCTGGGCGAGCACGGCGGCGGTCTGGGCGGTCTCGACAGCGAGAACGAAGACATCCGCAGCCATGTGCTGCCCTTTGACGACGCCATGGCGCTGGTGGAAAGCGGCGAGGTGAACGCCGGGCCGCTGGCGATGATGCTGCTGTGGCTGGCACGTCAGCGTGAAAGGCTCCGCGCGGCGGCTTGAGTTCACCCCCCTCACGCCCTACACCTGTGCTCCAACGGTTAGACCAAGGGGAGATACCCATGCGCGTGGCACAAGATCTTGCACAAGCGGTTGGCAATACGCCGCTGATCCGGCTGCGGAAAGCCAGCGAGATGACGGGCTGCGAGATCCTCGCCAAGGCCGAATTCATGAACCCCGGCCAGTCGGTGAAGGACCGCGCGGCGCTGTTCATTATCAAGGACGCGATGGAGAAGGGGCTGCTCGAGCCCGGCGGCACCATCGTCGAGGGCACCGCGGGCAACACCGGCATCGGCCTCGCGCTTGTCGGCGCTTCGATGGGCTTCCGCACGGTGATCGTGATTCCCGAGACCCAGTCGCAGGAAAAGAAGGACATGATCCGTCTGGCCGGTGCCGAACTGGTGCAGGTTCCGGCGGCGCCTTACCGCAACCCCAACAACTATGTGCGCTATTCGGGCCGTCTGGCGGAAGAGCTGGCCAAGACCGAGAAGCACGGCGCGATCTGGGCCAACCAGTTCGACAATGTGGCCAACCGGCTGTCGCATGTGGAAACCACCGGCCCCGAGATCTGGGAGCAGACCGGCGGCAAGGTCGACGGCTTCATCTGCGCCGTGGGTTCGGGCGGCACGCTGGCCGGCACCGGCATGGCGCTGCAGCCCAAGGGCGTGAAGGTGGGGCTGGCCGATCCGATGGGCGCGGCGCTCTACAGTTATTACACCACTGGCGAGCTGAAATCCGAGGGCGACTCGATCACCGAGGGCATCGGGCAGGGCCGTATCACCGCCAACCTTGAAGGGTTCACCCCCGATTTCGCCTATCAGATCCCCGACGCCGAGGCGCTGCCGGTGGTGTTTGATCTGCTGGCCGAAGAAGGGCTCTGCGTGGGCGGCTCGTCGGGCATCAACGTCGCCGGGGCCATCCGCATGGCCAAGGAGATGGGTCCGGGCCACACGATCGTCACGGTGCTGTGCGACTATGGCACCCGCTATCAGTCGAAACTGTTCAACCCGGGCTTCCTTCGCTCGCGCGATCTGCCGGTTCCCGGCTGGCTCGACCGCTCGCCGGCGTCGATCCCGGGTGTCTTCGAGGACGTATGACTGCCCTGATCCGGCGCGGCCTCGCCGCGATTGCCATGCTGCTGCTCTGCGCGACCGTCACGGTCGCGCAGGCGCAGTCTGACATCGACTACAAAGAATGGCTGAGCACCGTCGAGAAAGCCGACACGCTGATCGACGGCGGCGAGGCGACGGTCAAGGAATACGAAGATCTGCGCCGCGAGATCGCTGGCTGGCGCGACAGTTTCCTGCAGGCGGAAAGCACCAACGCGGGCCGGATCGACACGCTTCAGTCGCAGCTTGAAACGCTGGGGCCGCCCCCGGCCGAAGGCGAGAGTGAAGCCGAGGACATTGCGCAGCGCCGCGCGGATCTGAACGATCAGCTGTCGCAGGCGCAGGCGCCGGGGCGCCGCGCGCAAGAGGCCTATACGCAGGCCAATGGTCTGATCAGCGAAATCGACGGCAATATCCGGGAATTGCAGACCAACCGGCTGCTGACGCTTGGACCGTCACCGCTCAATCCGCAGCTCTGGGGGCCTGCGTTCAGCGAGGTCATGGGCGCGGGCGCATCGGTGGTGCAGGGCGTGCGCGACAACCTTGCCTCCGAGACGATCCGGGCCACCGCCCGCGAGAACCTGCCGGTGATCGTGCTTGTGGTGGGGCTGTCGATCCTGCTGCTGCTGCGCGGACCGCGCTGGATCACCAAGCTCGAGGAAATGCTGCGCCGCCGCACCCGGCGGGGCACCGGCGTCTGGCGCTTCGTCGCCTCGCTGGGCTCGATCATCGTGCCGTTCGCGGGGCTGATCCTGCTGGTGGTGGCCGCCGAGATCTCGGGGCTGCCGGGCGAGAACCTCAACGTCATCCTGATCAGCGTGCCGATCTGGGGGATGGTGCTGCTCTATATCCGCTGGCTGGCCGATCAGAGCTTCAACAGCGACGACTCGATCGCCACCATGCCGCTGCCCAGCTGGCAGCGCACCGAGGCGTGGCTCTACTCGTCTGTGCTGGCTGTGCTCTTCGTGCTGCGCGGCATGGGCGAGACTCTGGCCCAGCTTTACGACTTCAGCGAAGAAACCATCGCGGTTCTCGACTTCCCGCTGCTGCTTTTGTCGGCGCTGATGCTGTTCCGGCTGGGGCTTATCCTGTCGGGGCTGAGCGAAGAGGATAGCGAAGACACGGACGGCGAGGGCACGCTGCTGGAAGGCTCGACCTTCCGCATGCAGATCGCCCGGCTGATCGGTCGCGGCGCGATCTTCCTTTCCGTCGCCGGCCCGATCCTTGCGGCAATCGGCTATCACCGCGTTGGCCAAGGCATGGTGTTCCCGGCGGTGCAGACGCTGTCGCTGCTGGCGCTGGTGCTGGTGCTGCAGCGTTTCGTGCGCGATCTCTATGCGCTGATCACCCGTAAGGATCCCAACGACAGCCTCGTCACGGTGCTGGCGGGCTTTGTGATCATCCTGCTGGCGCTGCCCGTGCTGGCGCTGATCTGGGGCGCGCGGATCGCCGATCTGACAGAGCTTTGGGCGCGCTTTCAGGAAGGCTTCCTGCTGGGCGATACACGCATCTCTCCAACCAGCTTCCTGACCATGCTGCTGGTCTTTGCCGTGGGCTATAGCGTCACGCGGCTGCTGCAGAGCGGGCTGCGCAGCTCGATCCTGCCCAAGACCCGGCTCGACATCGGCGGGCAAAATGCGGTGGTTTCGGGGCTCGGCTACGCTGGCGTGATGCTGGCGGCGCTGCTGGCGATCACCGCGGCGGGCATCAACCTCACCGCGCTTGGCTATGTCATTTCGGCGCTGTCGGTCGGCATCGGTTTCGGCCTGCAGAACATCGTGCAGAACTTCGTGTCGGGCATCATCCTGCTGATCGAACGGCCCATCAGCCAAGGCGACTGGATCGAGGTCGGCCCCAATATGGGCATCGTCAAAGACATCTCGGTGCGCGCCACACGGATCGAGACCTTTGACCGCACCGATGTGATAGTGCCGAACTCGGATTTCATCTCGGGCACGGTGACCAACTTCACCCGCGGCAACGTCATCGGGCGGGTCTTTGCCTCGGTGGGCGTGGCCTATGGCACCGACACGCGCAAGGTGCAGGACATCTTGCTGCGCATCGTGCGCCAGCACGATATGGTGCTGCTGAACCCCGAACCCTCGGTGGTCTTCGCGCGGTTTGGCGCGGATTCGCTGGAGTTCGAGATCCGCGCCATCGTGCGCGACGTGAACCAGAAGCTGAACATCCTGTCGGACTTCAACCACGAGATCGCCCGCCGCTTTGCCGAAGAAGAGATCGAGATTCCCTTCGCGCAGCGCGACATCTGGCTGCGCAACCCCGAGGCGCTGCGCAGCAATGCGGTGCCGCCGCAGGCGGACGTGGCAGGCAAGAGCGGCGACAAACAGGTGCCGCGCGACAGCGATACAGAGACCACGGCCGAGCATCGGGACGAAGACTTCCCGACCGCCGGGCCGGATGATGCCTAGGAGAGAGAGTTGACCGAGCGTCTGTTCCTTGAAGATGCCTACCGCCGCGAGGCGCCGGGCGAAGTGATCGGCCTGACCGATGAGGGCGGGATCATCCTCGATGCCTCGTTGTTCTACGCCACCGGCGGCGGCCAGCCCGGCGACAGCGGGCGGCTCAGCTGGCCCGGCGGCGAGATCGAGATCGCCACGGCGGTGAAGGGCGAGGACGGTGCGATCATTCTGGTTCCCGCCGAGCCCAAGCCGCTGCCGATGGTCGGCGCGCATGTCACCCAGTACCTCGATTGGGAGCGTCGGCACCGGCACATGCGCGTGCACACCGCGCTGCATCTTCTGTCGGTGGCGCTGCCGCTGCCGGTCACCGGCGGCCAGATCGGCGCGGGCAAGGGACGGCTGGATTTCCTCATGCCCGAACCGCCCGAGGACCGCGAGGCGCTGGAAGCGCAGCTCAACGCCTTTGTCGCCGCCGATCTGCCGGTGAGCGAAGACTGGATCACCGAAGCGCAGCTCGACGCCAACCCCGAGCTGGTGAAGACCATGAGCGTGCAGCCGCCGCGCGGCGCGGGCCATGTGCGGCTGGTGCGGATCGGCGAAGGCGACGAGCAGATCGACCTGCAGCCCTGCGGCGGCACCCATGTGGCGCGCACCGGCGAGATCGGGGAAATCCGTCTCGGCAAGATCGAGAACAAGGGCAAGCAGAACCGCCGGGTCAACCTGCTGGTCGAGTGACGCGCTGTTCGGAGGTGTGCGCGGGCCTGTGAGAGGGGCCTGAGAGAGAGGCCTGTGAGAGCGCCGGTCGCGACCCCTTAGGGGCGCGCGGCTGGCGGGCGAGCAGGGGGCTCTGCCCCCTCGGCGCGGGGCGCCTCACCCCCGGCGTATTTGGCAAGAGAAGAAGCCGAAACCGGGCGGCGGCGCGTGCTGAGGATGTAGAGCGCGAGGCTGGCCACCACGATGGCGCCGCCAAGCAGCATCCGCGGGCTCGGGCTCTCGGGCAGGAAGGCCCAGACCCAGACCGGGCCCAGCACCGTCTCGAGCAGCATCAGCAGGCTGACGTTGGCCGCCGCCGTGTGGCGCGAGGCCGAGCTGAGGCAGAAGAACGAGATCGGCAGGATCAGGAGGCCGGTGGCAAGGATCGGCAGCGCGTGGCCCTCGGTCAGTGCGCCCGGCGCGATCAGCACCAGCCCGCAGAGCCCCGAGATCAGCGCGCCACTGCCCATCGCCGGCAGCAGCGGCAGGCGCGGCGCATGACGCAGGGTGACGAAGCTGAGCCCGAGGGTCAGCGCCACACCCAGCCCGCAGAGCGCGCCGACCAGCGTGTTGCTGGCCTCGGTGGTGCCATGGCCCGTGCCGCCCTTGCCGCTGACCGCCAGCGCGATGCCGAGCAGCACCGCCGCCATGGTGATCCATGTGGATCGCCGCGTCGGCTCGCCATAAAGCAGCCGCGACAGCAGCGCCGCGCAGACCGGCATGGTCGCCACCGCCAAGAGCACCACGGCCACCGGCGCCATGGAGATGCCGAGCGAGAAGAGCGCGGCATTGGCGCTCTGGCAGGCGATCACCGTCAGCCCGGGCCGGGTCAGCAGCAGGCCAAGATTGCGCGGCGCGCGGCTGGTGAGCAGGAAGATCGCCCAGAACACCGTGCCGAGCGCCAGCGCGCGCCAGACCAGCATCGCCAGCCCGTCCATCTGCGACAGCCGCATGAGCAGCGTGTCGGGGGTCAGGACGAGAGCACCCAGGGCGGCGAGCCCCAGGCCATAGTGCGGCGGTCTTTGCATGCGGGCCTTCGGGTAAGTCAGGTGTAGAGCGGCTGCAGGCCCATCTGCATATGCAGCGCGTTGACTGCGGTCTCAGGCAGGCCCATCGCCTTGGCGAGGCGATCCAGATACTCCGCCTCTTTCTGCGTGTCCACCGTGATGGTCATCAGCGAGGCCGAATAGACCTGCGTCTTTTGCGCGTCCGGCGTGTCCTTGGCCAGCGCCTCGGGGTCGACCTTTGCCGCAAGCTGCGCCTTGAGGAAGGCAATATCCTCGGCGCTGGCATCCTCGCCGAGCGTGTCCATCAGCTTGGCCTGCTCGGCCTTGTCGATGTCGCCGTCGGCCTTGGCCGCCTGGATCATCGCCCGCAGCATCAGCCCGGCGGCGGTTTCGGCCTCGGGGGCAGCCTGCGCCGTGCTCATCTGGTCGAGCATCGAGCCGAGGTTCTTGCCGCCCATATTGGCGGCCTTGGCCATGGCGGCGAGCATCCCCGCAAGGCCAGAGCTTGCCGCCTGGCCGGCCTGATCCATCCCCGGCAGATTGCCCAGACCGCTCTTTTGCAACTGCTCGACGATGGCACCCAGCGGGTTGCCGCTGCCGCCGAGCATCTTGCCCATCTGCGCCTGCAGGTTGGTGCCGGGCTCCGAGCCGGGCAATTGCGCCTTGCCGCCGATCAGCGGCCCGAGCCCCTGTTCGCCCGAGAGACGGTCGACCCCGCGCGCAGCGGCGTATCCGACGGCGATCTTCGCCAGTGTGCCCATGAGGCTCATCTTCTCTCTCCCTTGGTTGTGGTCAACTCACGTCAGTGACCCTAGGGCAGCTTGCCGGAAGCACCAGCAGGGGTGAAGAGAAAACCTCGGCTTAAAGAGCAGCGGCGCGGGCCCGAGCCGGTTTTGGCGAAATGACGCCGAAGCGGCTCAGGTGCCGCAGAAGGTCGCCTGCACCACTTCCGACGGCGCGGGCGGGCGGCGTAGCTCCTCGGCCTCCGGCTGGTCCTCATAGGGGCGTGCGAGCACCGCGTTCAGGTGGTGGAAGGGCCGGTCGTCGCCTTCGAGCGCGGCGGCGATCATCTGCTCGATCCGGTGGTTGCGCGGGATGATGCCTGGGTTGCTGCGCTGCATGAGCGCTTCGGGGGCGTCCGCCGCGGCGATGCGTTCCTGCCAGCGGGCGTGCCAGAGGTCATAGGCGCTGCGGTCGGTGATCTCGTCGCGCGCCGAGCCGCGGGCGAGCGCCCGGAAGGTATTGGTGAAATCAGAGCCGCCCGCCTGCATCATCCCCAGCAGATCGGCGATCAGTGGCGCGTCCCCGGCCTGCGCATCGGCAATCCCGAGCTTGGCGCCGAAGCGGCGCAGCCAGGCGGCGCGAATGAGGTTGGGCATGCCGTTGACGATGGTGGTGAACTCATCGACCGCCGCCTGCTGATCCTGCACCAGCGGCACCAGCGCCGTCGCCAGCTGCGCCATGTTCCACACGATCACATCCGCCTGCGCCTGATAGGCATAGCGGCCATAGCGGTCGATCGAGGAATAGACGGTGTTTGGATCATAGTGATCCATGAAGGCGCAGGGACCATAGTCGATGGTCTCGCCCGAGAGCGTGCAATTGTCGGTGTTCATGACGCCATGGATGAACCCCAGCGACATCCATTGCGCCACCAGTTCGGCCTGCCGCGCGCAGACCGCCGCCAGAAGCGCGCCGGGGGTCTCGGCCTCGGGGTAGTGCCGGTCGCGGGTGTAGTCGAAAAGCTGCTGCAGCTGATCGTATTGCTGCCGCGAGGCGAACAGTTGGAATGTGCCGACGCGGATGTGGCTGGCGGCGACGCGGGTGAGCACCGCGCCCGGCAGCACAGTCTCGCGGTAGACCTGCTCGCCGCTGCGCACGGCGGCAAGGGCGCGGGTGGTGGGCACGCCAAGCGCATGCATCGCTTCCGAGACCACATATTCGCGCAGCACCGGTCCCAGCGCCGCGCGCCCGTCGCCGCGCCGGGAAAAGGGCGTGGGGCCTGATCCCTTGAGCTGGATGTCGCGGCGGGTGCCGCTGCGATCCACGACCTCGCCCAGCAGCAGTGCGCGGCCATCGCCGAGCTGCGGCGAGAAGCCGCCGAACTGATGCCCAGCATAGATCTGCGCCAGTGGCTCGGCGCCGCCGGGCAGGGTGTTGCCGGCAAAGATCGCGGCGAGCAGGGGATCGTCTTCGCCGCTGATGCCAAGATCCTGGGCGAGGCTGCTGTTGAAGGCGATAAGTTCGGGCGCGGCGACGCGCGCCGGCTCGAGCCGGGCGTAAAAGCCCTCGGGCAGGCGGGCGTAGCTGTTGTCGAAGGGGATGCTAAGGGTCATGCCCCAGAGATAAGGCCGCGCGGGGCGAACGAAAAGCCCCCGCGCCCTGCAATGCCGCACGCCCAGCCAAGCCACCGGGTCTTCTTCTCTTTCAAAATACGCCGGGGTGAATTGGCCGCAGGCCAAGAGGGGCAGCGCCCCTCAGCCCCAGTCCTTTGCCCCAGCCCTCAGAGCGCGCAGCGCATGAGCATCGCGCCGTCCCGGTCCTGCAGCCGGGCGCGGCGGCAGAAGCGCAGCAGGGGCTCGTCGCTCGCCGAGACTTCCATCTGCAGCGCCGTGACCCCGCCCTGACGCAGCGCTTGGGTCAGTTGGAACAGCGCCTCGCTGCCCATACCGCGGCGGCGCACCGCGGGGCGCACGTAGATCTGGTCGAGCGTTGCGGTCAGCCCGCCGCTTTGCACCGACCAGCCGAAGGACGCCACCACATAGCCCACCGGTGCCTTGCGCGGCCCGATCAGCCAGATCGCGCCCTGCGGCGCGCCTTCCAGCAGCGGCGTCAGCGCGGCGGAAAGATGCTCTTCGTCGGGCTGCTGCCCGGCGCGTTCGGTCTGAAAACTGGCCACCATGGGCAGCAGCCGCTCGAGGTCGTCGGGGCCGGCAAGATGCAGGGATTTCATAGGTTGGCCAGTCTTTCGGTCAGCAGGGTGAAAAAGGCATCGGCATCGAGATCGCCGATGAAAGTGGCATTGGGCGCGCGATCAGAGACCCGCCACCAGTCGGCGACGGTCATGCCGCGGGTCAGTTCCGATGTGGTCTCGATCTCGACGTTGATGTGCCGCCCCGAGAAGATGCCGGGCGCCAGCAGATAGGCGGTGACGCAGGGATCATGCAGCGGCGCGCCGTGCGATCCGTATTTCTCCAGATCGAAGCGCTCGAAGAAATCGGTCATCTCGGCGACCGCCGTGCCGACTTTGCTGCCCAAGGCGCGGAACGCCTCGTTGCGGGCGGGGGTGACCAGCGCCTTATGGGTGACGTCGAGCGGCATGACCACCAGCGGCACACCCGCGCCAAACACCTCGGCGGCGGCTTCGGGATCGACGAAGATGTTGAACTCGGCGGCGGGGCTGATGTTGCCGACCTCGAAATAGGCGCCGCCCATGAGCACGATCTCCTGCACACGCGGGATGATGTCCGGCGCGCGGCGGAAGGCGGTGGCGATATTGGTCAGCGGTCCCAGCGGGCAGAGGGTGACGCTGCCTGCAGGCTCGCGGCGCAGCGTCTCGATGATGAAATCCACCGCATGGGCATCTTGCAGCGCCATCTGCGGCTCGGGCAGCACTGGGCCGTCGAGGCCGGTTTTGCCGTGCACATGTTCGGCGGTGACCAGCGGGCGCAAGAGCGGCGCGTCGCAGCCCGCAAAGACCGGCACATCGGTGCGCCCGGCGAGTTCCAGCACCATGCGTGCATTGCGCGAGGTCAGCGCCAGCGGCACGTTTCCGGCGACCGCGGTCAGCCCCAGAACCTCAAGCTCGGGTGAGGCCAGTGCCAGCAGGATGGCAATCGCGTCGTCCTGTCCCGGATCGGTGTCTATGATGATGCGTCGTGCCATGTTCTGCCCGTAACTTTCTGGTGTCCTTGCGTCGCACGGGGGCGGGTCCGGTTCAAGCGGACTGTCGGCTTTCGGCAATCGGTCACCGGCTGGTTACCCGCTGCGGTTAATCTTGCCGCGACCATTGCCGTGTGGTCGCAGGATGTTAGACTCGGCGGCAGCAATGGGGTAGGGAGGACGCAGTTAGCGCTAACCGCCACAGATACAAGAATCGGAGTCAGCCCGAGATGGTTTCCCGCGTTATTCCCGTCGATCCGTTCGACCTGGTCATTTTTGGGGGCACCGGCGATCTGGCCCGGCGCAAGATCCTGCCCGGCCTGTTCCGCCGCTATTGCTCGGGGCAGATGCCTGCTGGCTCGCGGGTGATCGGTGCCGCGCGCTCGGAGATCAGCGTGGACGAGTTCCGCGACATGGTGCGCGAGGCGATCCGCGAATTCAGCAAGGCCAAATGCGACGATGCCCCGCTGGAGGAGTTCCTTGGCCTGCTCAACTATGTGGCCGTGGACGCCCGCGGTGAGGGCGGCTGGGACGAGCTCAAATCCGCGCTGCGCGACGACGAGGACATCGTGCGCGCCTTCTATTTCTCGGTGGGGCCGAGCCTCTTTGGTGATCTGGCAGAGGGGCTGCGCAGCCACGGGCTGACCAACCCCGCCGTTCGGATCGTCGTCGAGAAGCCCTTTGGCCACGATCTCGAAAGCGCCCGCGCGCTCAACGAGGAACTGGCGCGGCACTTCCACGAGACGCAGATCTACCGCATCGACCATTACCTCGGCAAAGAGACGGTGCAGAACCTGATGGCCGTGCGTTTCGGCAATATGCTGTTCGAGCCGCTGTGGAACGCGCAATACGTCGATCACATCCAGATCACCGTGGCCGAGACCGTCGGCGTGGCCGGTCGCGGCAGCTATTACGACAAGTCGGGCGCCATGCGCGATATGGTGCAGAACCACCTGATGCAGCTTCTGTGCCTGATCGCCATGGAGCCGCCCGCGCGGTTCGAGCCCGACGCCGTGCGCGACGAGAAGCTCAAAGTGATCCGCGCGCTCGATCCGGTGGACCCCGAGAGCATCGTGCGCGGTCAGTATACATCGGATGGCGAGATGAGCTCTTACCGCGAAGACGTGGAGAACCCCGCCTCGAAGACCGAGAGCTTCATCGCGATGAAGTGCTATATCTCGAACTGGCGGTGGGCGAACACGCCTTTTTATCTGCGGACCGGCAAGCGGCTGGCGGCGCAGGCGTCTGAGATTGCCGTGGTGTTCAAGGACGCGCCGCATTCGATCTTTGGCATGGACGCGGGGCGGCATCGCAACATGCTGTCGATCCGCCTGCAGCCGAACGAGGGCATGACGCTTGGCGTCACCATCAAAGAGCCGGGTCCGGGCGGCATGCGTCTGGTGGATGTGCCGCTGGATATGTCCTTTGCCGATGCGCTGGGGCCGGATGCCGAGGATGCGCCCGACGCCTACGAGCGGCTGATCATGGATGTGATCCGCGGCAACCAGACGCTGTTCATGCGCGGCGACGAGGTCGAGGCCGCTTGGGCGTGGACCGATCCGCTGATCGAGGGCTGGGAGCGCCGCGGCGATCACCCCAAACCCTATGACGCGGGCAGCACCGGGCCGGATGACGCGGCCTTCCTGATCAACAAGGACGGCCGCCGCTGGCGGGCGATCAAGACATGACCTACGAATTCCGAGAATACCCCGACCGCGAGATGCTGGCCATTGATCTGGCCAATATGATCGCCGGAGAACTGCGCGCGCAGCTGGATCATTCCAAGCGGGTGTCGCTGGCGGTGCCCGGCGGCACCTCGCCGGGGCCGATCTTTGACGCGCTGAGCGCCACCTCGCTCGACTGGGACCGTGTGGACGTGCTGCTGGGCGACGAACGCTGGGTGCCCGAGACCTCCGAGCGGTCGAACACGCGCCTGCTGCGCGAGCGGCTTCTTACCGGCAAGGCGGCGGCGGCGACTTTGCTGCCGCTCTACGCCGAGGCCGAGACGCCAGAGGAAAGGCTTGCCGAGCTGGCCGAGGCGATCGAGGCCGCGCTGCCGCTTGGCGTGGTGCTGCTGGGGATGGGGGCCGATCTGCATACGGCTTCGATCTTCCCCGGAGCCGACAAGCTTGCAGAAGCGCTGTCGCCCAAGGCACCGGTGCTGCTGCCCATGCGCGCGCCCGGTGCGCCCGAGCCGCGCATCACGCTGACCGCGCCCGTGCTCGACGGCGCGCTTAGCAAACATGTGCTCATTTATGGCGCCGAAAAACGCGCGGCCCTCGAAAAGGCCAAGGGCCTGCCGGCCGAAGAGGCGCCGATCAATGCGGTGCTCGATCAGGCAGTGGTACACTGGGCCGAGTGACGCTAACTCTGGGCGCAGTTTTGGGCCCCGCCTTCTGGGCCACGGATCAACACGGGAAGAACCTTTATGTGGGATGACCTGAAACGCCTCGCGGCAGCACGTGACGGCCGCCGGATCGATGCGCTCTTTACCGAAGATGCTGACCGGGCGCAGACCTTCTCGGTCGAGGCCGAGGGCATGCTCTTCGACTACTCCAAGACGCAGATCGACGATGAGGTGCTGGCCGCGCTTCTGGCGGTGGCGCAGAATGCCAATGTCGCGTCGCGGCGCGAGGCGATGTTCGGCGGTGCCAAAATCAACGAGACCGAGGGCAGGGCGGTTCTGCACACCGCGCTGCGCAACCTCTCGGGCTCGCCGGTCGAGGTGGACGGCACTGACGTCATGCCCGAGGTGCTGGACACGCTGTCGCGCATGGAGGCGCTGGCCAAGGACGTGCGCGGCTCGGCGATCACCGATGTGGTGAACATCGGCATCGGCGGCTCTGATCTTGGGCCGAAGATGGGGACCATCGCGCTCGCGCCCTACCACGACGGCCCGCGCTGCCATTTCGTTTCGAACGTCGATGGCGCCGATATCGCCGACGCGCTGGCGCAATGCCAGCCCGAGAGCACGCTCTTTATCATCGCGTCCAAGACCTTCACCACCATCGAGACCATGACCAACGCGCGCACCGCTTGGGACTGGCTCGAGGCGAAGGGCGTGTCGACCGAGGGCAAATTCGTGGCTCTGTCTTCGAGCGCCGAGAAGGCGGGCGAATGGGGCATCCCGGCGTCGCGCGTCTTTGGCTTCGAGGATTGGGTCGGCGGACGCTATTCCATGTGGGGCCCGATCGGCCTTTCCATGATGATCGCCGTGGGCCCCGAAAACTTCCGCGCCTTCCTCGAGGGCGGGCAGGCGATGGACGATCACTTCCGCAGCGCCCCGCTCGAGGCCAATATGCCGGTGCTGCTGGCGCTGGTGGGCATGTGGCACAATCAGGTGCTGGGCCATGCCACCCGCGCCGTGCTGCCCTATGAGAACCGTCTCGCGCGGCTGCCCGCTTACCTTCAGCAGCTCGAGATGGAGAGCAACGGCAAGTCGGTGGCGATGGATGGCGAGACGCTGGCCTTTGACAGCGGCCCGGTGGTCTGGGGTGAGCCCGGCACCAACGGTCAGCACGCCTTCTACCAGTTGATCCACCAGGGCACGCGGGTGATCCCCTGCGAGTTCATGGTGGGCGCGCGCGGCCATGAGCCGAACCTGCGCCATCACCACGAGCTGCTGCTGGCCAATTGCCTCGCGCAGTCCGAGGCGCTGATGCGCGGCCGTGATCTCGACGAGGCGCGGAGCAAGGTCGCAGGCAAATTCGAGGGCGCGGAACTGGAGCGTCAGGCCAAGCACCGGGTGTTCCCCGGCAACCGTCCCTCGACCACGCTGATGTACCAGCAGCTCGATCCGCGCACCCTTGGCATGATCGTCGCGCTCTATGAGCATCGGGTGTTTGTCGAGGGGGTGATCCTCGATATCAACTCCTACGATCAATGGGGCGTGGAACTGGGCAAAGAGCTGGCAACGGCGCTCGGCCCGATCGTTTCGGGGCAGGCCAGCGCCGACGAAAAGGACGGCTCGACCCGCCAACTCGTCGCATTCGCGCAGCGGAATGTCTGAAAAAGTTCCATAGATAATAAGTAATTAATTCTGGGGCCCGGCAGGAACACTGCCGGGCCCCGTGTGTTGTGGTGGCAGACAAGATGACGACACATGAAGGAGGAGCCACCATGAAACGTCTTACCACCACTGCCGCCCTCATCGCCCTCACTGCGGGTACCGCTGCTTATGCGGACAACCACAACATGGACGCCGCGAAGGACAACGCCGACGCCGCCGTCCAGAACGCCGAGCAGGCGATGGAGAACACCGGCGAGGCGATCGAAAACGAAACCAAGGAAGCTGTCGCCGAAGGCGAGCAGGCCATGGAAGAGGCCGGCGATGCGATGGCCGAAGCTGGCGACGAGATGAAGCAGGAAGCCAGCGAGATGGGCAACGAGATGGCCCAAGCCGTTGACGGCCCGTTCGGCGCCGACTCCGATGGCCTGATCCGCACCCGCGACATCACCGGCGGCACCGTCTACGCCATCGACGCGGACGGCGAAGCCACCGACTGGGACGAGTCGATGACCTATGACGCCGTCTCGGAAGAATGGGACAACGTGGGCGAGATCGAAGACATCGTTCTCAACGCCGACGGCTCGTTCCGTGGCATCGTGGCCGAGGTTGGCGGTTTCCTCGACATCGGCGACAAGCACGTGCTGCTTGAGATCGACAACGCCAAGTTCGTTCCGATCGACGACGGTTCCTACTCGGTGGTCACCAACATGACCTCGGAAGAGCTGGAGAGCCTTGAAGACATCGACGAAGGCCCGATGAACTAAGGCGTTCTCGCCAAAGAATCTCTAAGGCACGGAAAGGCCGGGGCAGAGCGCCCCGGCCTTTTTCATGCGCGTATCGTCAGCGGACGGTCAGCGAATGTCGAACCCCGGAGCGGCAAGTTCGAACCCCTCGAAGCGAAACGCGGGCGAGACAGTGCAGCCCACCAATGTCCAATCCCCCAAGCTGCGCGCGGCCTGCCAATGGCCCTGCGGCACGATGAGCTGCGGGCGCGCGCCAGCGGCGAGATCCGGGCCCAGCAGATGATCCTGCCGCGGACCGGCATCGCTGGCGGCCATCGACAGCTCCAGCGGTGCACCCGCGTAGTAGTGCCAGATCTCTGCGGCATCCACCCGGTGCCAATGACTGCGCTCTCCGGCCTTCAGCAGAAAATAGATGCAGGTGCCCGCCGGACGCGCCTCACCCTCTCCCTCGGCGATCCACGTCTGGCGATAATGCCCGCCCTCGGGATGCGGCGAAAGCTCTAGGAGCGCGATGATCTCTTCGGCGGTCATGGTCTGGGTCACGGCATCCTCCGTTCGCTGCGCTGATCGGCTGTTTACGCTTTGTGGCAAACCATGGGCTCGGGAAAAAGCCCAGAGGCACGCAGCAGGAGCAGTGAGATGAGCGACGACACAGAGGTCCGCCGCATGGCCGAAGACATCGTCGCCCGCGAGGGCGGCTATGTGAACGATCCCGCCGATCCCGGCGGCGCGACGAAATATGGCGTCACCTTGGGCACACTGCGGCAGCTGGGGCGCGATATGGACGGCGATGGCGATATCGACGGGCAGGATGTGCGGCAGCTGCAGCCCTCGGACGCCACAGAGATCTTTTTGCGGCACTATTTCCACGGCCCCGGCATTTCGCGGCTTCCGGCGTTGCTGCAACCTTCGGTCTTCGACATGTATGTCAACGCGGGCGGCGGGGCGGTGAAGCTGTTGCAGCGGCTTTTGTGCGATATGGGCCAGAGCGTGAGTGTCGACGGGGTGATCGGCCCGCAGACCGAGGCGGCGGCGGCGCGCGCGGCCTCCGAGGCGCCGGAGCATCTCGCCGACGCCTATGGTATCGCGCGCCGGAATTATTATTTCGCGCTGGCCGACCGCCGCCCCGCGAGCCGCAAATTCGCGCGCAGCCGGGCAGGCGGCAAAGGGGGCTGGATCCGCCGCGCCGAAGGGTTCATCTCGCCGCGCTTCCACCTCACGCAGGCGCAGTTCGAGGCGCGCACCGCAGCATGGGGGGCGACAGGATGATCGACCGGATGTTTCAGCTGCTTTTCGGCAGCGGCGGCAATGTGATCCGCGACACCGCCGAGGTGTTCCGGGTCAACGCCGAGGCCGAGGCCAGCCGCCGTGCCGGGCTCAGCGAGGCAGCTCTCGCGCAATTCGCGCAGGAGTTCGCCCGCGCGCCCGCGACGCGCTTTGACCGGGTGATCGACGGGGTGAACCGCCTGCCGCGTCCCGCCATGGCCTTCGGCACGCTGGCGCTTCTGGCCAGCGCCATGGCCGCGCCGGAGTGGTTTGCCGCGCGCATGACCGGCCTTGCGCTGGTGCCCGAGCCGCTCTGGTGGCTGTTGGCCGCGGTGGTGAGCTTCTATTTCGGGGCGCGCCATCAGGCCAAAGGGCAGGATCTGCCGCGCCAGATTATCGCTGGCATGGCTGCCGCCAGCGCGCCGCCGCCCGCCGATAAGACGCCCGAGACCGCCGACACCGACAACGCCGCGCTGGCAGAATGGCGCGCGCTGCGCGGGCAAGGCATTTAGTCCCTTCGTCTAGATACAAATATCCCGGGGGAGCCGCGCCCCGCGCGGCGGGGGCAGAGCCCCGAAAATGCAGCCCCGCCAAAACGAACAAAGGCGCCCCAATGGGGCGCCCGTGTCACATAAAGACGTGTTTTGCGCTCGCAGCGTGATCAGCTGCCCCAGCTGCGCACCGGGCCGCAGTCCATATGGACGAAGTTCGAGCTGGTGTAGCGTCCAACGCCGCCTGCAGCGCAGGCCGAGGCCGCACGCGCCATCTGATTCACCGAGCGCGAGTTGAGCCGCAGGTCGGCCGCTTCGCCCTTGAGGTGACGCGAGTTTTTCGCCACGCCCGAGGATCGGGCCCGCAGCATCGCGTTGGTCTTCGGGCAGCGGTAGCCCGAGATCAGCATGTAAGGCTCGCTCACGTCCATAAGGTTATGGGCTGCCGTCATGATGTCGATGGTGCGCGGATCGATGTGTTTCACATCGTTGGTCCGCCAGTCGCGCATGAAGTAGGAAATCTCTTTCAGCGCATCGGGGATATATTCCCCTTCGATCCAGTAGATCATGTTGAGTGTTTCGCCAGTGCGCGAGGAGTACGCCCGGAGTCTCCGGACATCACCTGCACCCCGAAGGAAACCCGCCGCGCTCGCGTAAGTCGGTGCTGCCGTGACGACGGTTGCCGCGAACGCGCCAATGAGGCCACGCCGCGAAATGCAGCTTGCAGTCTTGTTTGTCATGTGAAGCGCCTGTCCCGTTTAGTCGCTGTGCCTGTTTGTTCCGCCTCGTTGGGCGGACCTACCATCTTTCCCCCAGATGTGCGGCTTTTATGGCACATGGGGATTAATGGATGAAGGATGTTTTCCCGTGTATAGTGGTTCCCACGCGGAAATCGGCGAAATCTTGCGCACGTGTGGAATGCCTGACTTGTGCAAAGCAGGAACCTGCCGCCACGCGATGCATTGACGTATCAGGTGCCGAAAACTCGTGTTTCTTGCGCGATTGTGTGTGGACAACCCCAGGCCCCGCACCGGAAAATCGGCACCAGAGATGAATGATAAAATTATCGGGTAGTCATGGTCATGATGCAGAGTTTCCGGAGTGGACGCAGCCTCGCAGTGTTGGCGCTGACAGGGGCGCTTTTTGCCTTCCAGCCGCCGGCTGCGGGCGCGCAGACCATGACATCCGCGCTTGGCCTGACCGCCTACCGGCAGGCCGTGGCCGAGAATCTGTCGAAAGATTCGGGTATGGCGGCCTTCTATCGCTCGCGCGATTTTGCCCCCATCTGGACCGGCCCCGACGACACGGCGGCGCTGCGCCGCGCGGCACTGATCGAGGCGTTGGGCACCGCGCAGGCGCATGGGCTGCCAGCGCGCCGCTATGATCTCGACGGGCTCATTCGCCGCTTGCGTCACGTCGAGGGCGAGCGGGCCCGCGGCGAACTCGAGGTCGAACTGAGCCGCACCTTCCTGCAGTTTGCCTCTGACTTGCAGAGCGGCATCCTGACCCCGAACCAGACCGATCCGGGCATCAAGCGCGAGGCGCCGCGGCGCGATCCGAAGATCCTGCTCGAAGTGCTGGCCGCCAGCGATCCGCATCAGGTGCTGCAGCATCTTGCGCCGTCGTCGGATGAATACGCCCGGCTGATGCGCGCCAAGATGCGCCTCGAACAGACCGTCGCAGGCGGCGGCTGGGGGCCGGTGGTGCGCACCGCCAAGCTCGAGCCGGGGCAGAGCGGCGGCGATGTGGTCGTGCTGCGCGACCGGCTGATCGCCATGGGCTATCTCGAGCCGACGCTCTCGGCCTCTTACGATGGCGCGCTTACCAGCGCGGTAAAAGAGTTCCAGACCCACCACGGTCTGGCGGTGGACGGCATCGCCGGGTCCAGCACGCTCAGCCAGCTCAACATCAGCGCCGAGCAGCGGCTCGAGCAGGTGCTTGTGGCCATGGAGCGCGAGCGCTGGATGAACCTGCCCGGCGGGCTGGGCAAGCGCCACATCACCGTGAACCTCACCGATTTCCACGCCAAGATCATCGACGACGGCAAGGTTACCTTCGAGACCCGCGCCGTGGTCGGCTCGCAAGAGAGCGACCGCCGCACGCCGGAATTCTCGGACGAGATGAACCACATGGTGATCAACCCGTCGTGGTATGTGCCGCGCTCGATCGTGGTGAACGAATACCTGCCGCTGCTGCGCCGCAATCCCGGTGCCGCGGGCCATCTGGAGATCACCGACCGGCAGGGCCGGCAGGTGAACCGCGCCAACGGCTTTTCGCAATACAGCGCGTCGAGCTTTCCGTTCTCCATGCGCCAGCCGCCGGGGCCGCGCAACGCGCTGGGGACGGTGAAGTTCATGTTCCCCAACAAATACAACATCTATCTGCACGACACGCCGTCGAAGTCGCTGTTCGATCGCACCACGCGGACCTTCTCGCATGGCTGCGTCCGGCTCAGCGATCCGCATGACTTCGCCTATGCGCTTTTGGCGCGGCAGACCGCCGATCCGCAGGGGTTCTTCCAGTCGAAGCTGGCCACCGGGCGCGAACAGCGCGTCAATCTCGACCAGCCGGTGCCGGTGCATCTGATCTATCGCACCGCCTTCACCACGGTGAAGGGCGAGATGGAATACCGCGAGGATGTCTATGGCCGTGATGCGCGGATTTGGGAGGCGCTGAGCGCCGCAGGGGTGGTACTGGCAGGCGGGCCGAGTTAAATCCTCTGGGAGACCATCCCGGAGGACCCCATGTCCCTAGACAGCACCGTTCAGAGCCACAGCATCGCTGATATCGCCGCCGCGCTTGGCCTTGAGGCCGCGGGCGACGGCACCATTCTTGTCACTTCGGTCGCCGAGCCCGCCTCGGCCGGACCCGACCAGCTGGCGCTGGCCATGAAGCCCGAGTTCGCCGCAACCTTGGGCGAGGGCAAGGCACGCGCCGCCATGCTCTGGGAGGGCGCCGACTGGCAGGGCATGGGCCTTGAGGCCGCGATCCTCGCGCCGCGGCCGCGCCACGCGCTGTCGGGGCTGTCGGCCATGCTCGACCGGGGCAACGGCTATGGCGAGGGCATCCACCCGAGCGCGATTATCGACCCCACGGCACAGCTGGGCGAGGGCGTCTCGGTCGGCCCGCTCGCGGTCATCGGCGCCTACGCCAAGATCGGCGCGCGTTCGATCATCGGCCCGCAGGTCTTCATCGGCGAAGATGCCACCATCGGCGAAGAGGCGGTGATCCACTCGGGCGTGCGGATCGGCGCGCGCTGCACCATCGGCAAACGCTTCTTCGCGCAGTTCAACTGTTCCATCGGCGGCGACGGTTTCAGCTATGTCACCCCCGAGGTGTCGGGGGTCGAGAAGGCCCGCGCCAGCCTTGGCGAGGAGGGCACGCAGGTCGCGCAGCAATGGGCACGGATCCATTCGCTCGGCGCTGTGACCATCGGTGACGACTGCGAGGTCGGGGCCAACGCCAGCATCGACCGCGGCTCGGTGCGCGACACGCGCATCGGCAATGGCACCAAGATCGACAGCCTCGTGATGATCGGCCACAACGTGGTGGTGGGTGACAACACGCTGATCTGCGGCTGCTGCGGCATCGCCGGATCGACCAAGATCGGCAATAACGTCGTGCTGGCCGGGCAGACCGGCGTTTCGGACAATATCTTCATCGGCGACAACGTGATCACCGGCGGCGGCACCAAGGTTCTGTCGAACATTCCGGCGGGCCGCGTGATGCTGGGCTACCCGGCGATGAAGATGGAAACCCACGTCGAAACCTACAAAGGTCTGCGCCGTTTGCCACGCCTCTTCCGCGAAGTTGCCGATCTCAAGAAAGCTGTTTCCAAGCTCACCGGGAGTGAGTAAGCCGAGACCGACGCCGAAGCTGCGACGACGAGAAGGGGAGCGCCGCACCATGAGTGTAAAAGACAAGGTCATCGAGATCATCGCCGAACAGGCTGTTCTGGAGCCATCGGATGTGACGATGGACAGCACCCTCGAAGATCTGGGGATCGACAGCCTCGGGCTGGTGGAAAGCATCTTCGCCATTGAGGAAGCCTTCGACATCTCGGTCCCGTTCAACGCCAATGAGCCCGAAAAAAGCGATTTCGACATCTCCACGGTGGCGAGCATCGTCGAGGGCATCGAAAAGCTGGTGGCCGAGCAGACCGCGTGAAACGGGTCGTCATTACGGGCGCAGGCACGATCAACGCGCTGGGGCGCGGCGTGCCTGCGACATTCGAGGCCATGCGCGAGGGGCGCTGTGGCATCGGGGAACTGGAATTTCGGGACGTCGAGCGTCTGGCCATTCGCATCGGCGGCCAGATCAAGGGCTACGAGCCTGAAGAGACCTTCAACCGCCAGCAGCTTGCGCTTTACGACCGCTTCACGCAGTTCGCGCTGATCGCGGCGCGTGAGGCCATTGCGCAGTCGGGGCTGGAGTTTCATGGCGACATGGCCGACCGCTCGGGCGTTGTACTGGGCACCTCGGGCGGCGGTCTGACCACACAGGACGAGAATTACCGCTCGGTCTATGAGGAGGGGAAGAACCGCGTTCACCCCTTTGTCGTGCCCAAGCTGATGAACAACGCTGCCGCCAGCCATGTCAGCATGGAGTTCAACCTGCGCGGCCCGACCTTCACCGTCGCCACCGCCTGCGCCAGTTCCAACCACGCCATGGGGCTTGCCTTCCAGATGGTGCGCTCGGGGGCGTGCCCGGCGATGATCACCGGCGGGTCGGAATCCATGCTCTGCTTTGGCGGGGTGAAAGCGTGGGAAGGCCTGCGGGTGATGTCGAAAGACGCCTGCCGCCCGTTCTCGGCCAACCGCAACGGCATGGTGCAGGGCGAGGGCGCGGGGGTCTATGTCTTCGAGGACTATGATCACGCCAAGGCGCGCGGCGCGGATATCCTTGCCGAGGTGGTGGGCTTTGCCATGACCTCGGATGCCGCCGACATCGTCATGCCTTCGAAACAGGGCGCGGCACGGGCGATCTCTGGCGCGCTGCGCGACGGCAAGATCGACCGCGACGAGGTGGGCTATATCAACGCCCATGGCACCGGCACCGCCGCCAACGACAAGACCGAATGCGCCGCCGTGGCCGATGCCATGGGGCCGCAGGCGGACCGGCTGATGATCTCTTCGACCAAATCCATGCACGGCCACTGCATCGGCGGCACCGGCGCGGTCGAACTGCTGGCCTGCATCATGGCACTGCGCGACGGGGTGATCGCCCCGACGATCGGACACGAGGAGTTCGACGCGGAATGCGCGCTCGATGTGGTGCCCAATGAGGCCCGCGAGGCGGATGTTTCGGTGGTTCTGTCGAACGCTTTCGCCTTTGGCGGGCTGAACGCGGTGCTGGCGCTGCGCAAGGTGTGATCCAATGAGACGGCGCGGCGGGCAGGTCTGTGCCCGCCGCTCTCCGGCCGCTCTCTCGCCGCTCTCTCCACTCCCGTTCCGCGCATTCCTGCGCAGATCCGGTGCGCAAATCGGCCTCCTCCTCTCCAGCCCACGCCCCATATCTAAGGGCGAAGGCAAGGAAAGGAGATCGTCATGTCCAGAAAAGTTGCCGTCATCGTGGGCTCTCTGCGCGAGGGCTCTTATAATCGCAAACTCGCCAAGGCGCTGACCGAGGTCGCGCCGGAAGGGCTTGAGTTCGACTTCGTGGAGATCGGCGATCTGCCGCTCTACAACCCTGACCTCGACGAGGGCACGCCGCCCGAGCCGTGGGGCCGCTTCCGCAGCCAGATGAAATCCGCCGAAGCGGTGCTGTTTGTCACGCCTGAATACAACCGCGGCCTGCCTGCGGCGGTGAAGAACGCGCTGGATGTGGGCTCGCGCCCCTATGGTGACAGCATCTGGGATGGCAAACCGACGGCTGTGGTCACCGGCTCGCCGGGCGGCCCCGGCGGATTTGGCGCCAACCACCAGCTGCGCCAGTCCATGGTGTTTCTGAACATGTACCCGCTGCAGCAGCCCGAGGCCTATATCGGCAACATCATGAAGCTGATCTCGGAAGACGGCGAGGTGCAGAACGAGGACACCAAGAAATTCCTTGGAACGATCATGAGCGCCTTTGCGGAGCTGATCGAAAAGCACCTCTGAACGCGGCGCTCGACGCACCGGCACAGAAAAGGGCGGCCCCGCGCAGGGCCGCCCTTTGGTATTTCGGAAATAGCGGTATTTCGGATTTAGCCGAAACGGTCTGGGATCAGCGCCCAGATCAGTGCAGCGTGCGCCCCAGTTCCGCGGCGACATCGGCCATACGCGCCGAGAAGCCCCATTCGTTGTCGTACCATGCCAGCACGCGCACGGTGCGGCCAATGACCTTGGTCTGGTCCGGCGCAAAGATCGAGCTGTGCGTGGTGTGGTTGAAATCGACCGACACCTTGGGCTCGGGGTCATAGGCCAGAACCGAGCCCATGCGACCGCCAGCCGCCTCGCGGATGATCTCGTTCACATCCGCCACGGTCACATCCTTGCCCGCCTGGAAAGTGAGATCCACCGCCGAGACGTTCGGCGTCGGCACGCGGATCGACGAACCGTCGAGTTTGCCACGCAGGTTCGGCAGAACCTCGCCAAGCGCCTTGGCGGCGCCGGTGGAGGTGGGGATCATCGCCATGGCGGCGGCGCGGGCGCGGTAGAGGTCCTTGTGGCGGCGGTCCAGCGTCGGCTGGTCACCGGTGTAAGAGTGGATCGTCGTCATGATGCCGCTCTCGATTCCGATCGCCTCGTCCAGCACTTTGGCCAGCGGCGCCAGCGCGTTGGTGGTGCACGAGCCGTTGGAGATCATCGTGTGACCTTTCTCCAGCTCGCGGTGGTTGACGCCGTAGACGATGGTCTTCTGCACATTCTTCGCGGGCGCCGAGATCAGCACCGAGCGCGCACCCTGATGGATGTGCTGCACGGCTTTCTCGCCATCGTTGAAATTGCCGGTGCACTCCAGAACGACATCGCAGCCGGTCCAGTCGAGCTCGGTCATATCGTAGGTCGACATCACCTCCATCGGCCCGCGGCCGAGGTCCATGGTCGAGCCGCTGACCCGCACGTCGCCGGCGAAACGGCCATGCACGCTGTCATAGCGCAGCAGGTGCGCGGCGGTCTCGATCGGGCCGGTGGCGTTGATCTTCACCACCTGCACGTCGTTGCGCGCGCTCTCGGCGATATGGGCGAGCGTGCAGCGGCCGATACGGCCAAATCCGTTGATCCCGACGGTCACGGTCATGGATTGGTCTCCTGGTCATATGGCGGAACTTGCCATTTCGTATACAGGCGCACACCGTGGCGGCAACGCGAAAAATACAAATATTGCAATATGTTAGCGATAAACCATGCTGCGGGCGCTAACATGAGTCACTGATAGCGTATAACCTTAGGCAGTGCCGCGACGGCAGCTTGTGCCCTTGCGCATCGCGCCCGTCGCCTTACCTTGCGGCGAAACAGAACGGAGACGGACATGAGCGGACTTCTCGCGCTCCTCGACGATGTGGCGGGAATCGCCAAGATCGCCGCGGCCTCGGTCGATGACATTTCGGCCAGCGCCGCCAAGGCCGGCTCCAAGGCCGCCGGGGTGGTGATCGACGACGCGGCGGTGACGCCGAAATACCTGCATGGCTTCGAAGCCAAGCGGGAACTGCCGATCATCTGGCGCATCGCGCGCGGATCGGTGTTCAACAAGGTGGTGATCCTGCTACCGCTGGCGCTGCTGCTCTCGACCTTCGCGCCGTGGATGATCCCGCCGCTGCTGATCGCGGGCGGCTCGTTCCTCTGCTTCGAGGGCGCCGAGAAGGTGCTGCATGTGCTCAAACCCGGCCATGAGGCGAGCGGGCCCGAGAAACAGGCGGCCAAGGGCGATCCGGTGCATCTCGAAGAGCAGAAGGTGAAGGGCGCGATCAAGACCGACTTCATTCTGTCGGCAGAGATCATGACCATCTCGCTCTCGGCCATCGAGGTCACCGAGATCTGGATCAAGGCGGTGGCGCTCGGTCTCGTCGGCGTCGGCATTACGGCGGTGGTCTATGGCGCCGTGGCGCTGATCGTGAAGATGGACGACATCGGCCTGTGGCTGACCCGCGTCGGCCGCCTCGGCGCCACGCGCGCGCTGGGGCGCGGCATCGTCAAGGCGATGCCGGTGGTGATGTGGCTGCTCTCGACCGTGGGCACCGTGGCGATGCTCTGGGTCGGCGGCTCGATCCTAGTGCACTCGCTGGCCGAAATGGGCTGGCATATGCCCGAGGAAACCATCCACCATATCGCCGAGGGCGCGGCGCATAAGGTCTCCGAAGATCTGCAGCCCGCGGCGCTCTGGATCGTGACGGCGGTTTGCGACGGCATCCTTGGGGTGATCTGGGGGATCATCCTCGTGCCGATCGTCACCAAGCTGGTGATGCCGCTCTTCGGGAGCAAAAAGCAGGCACAGCACTGATCGCCACCCCAAGCGCCCGCCGCAGCGCTGCCTGCGGCGGGATGGGCGTGCTAGGCTGAGCGCGGCGCAGGGGAAACGATCCGCGCCGCGTCTCCCCGGAACTCCCCCGGGGATCTCCCCCGGAACTGCCCGGAGGCCTTGCATGGCTGTTCACCCGCGTCTCACGCTGCAAGCGCTGCTCTGCGCAGCACTCCCGACGGCTTTGCCTGCGCAGAGCCCGCTGATCGACGAGTCCTTTCTCACCGACCGCAGCTACGTGATGCTGGTGCCCCCGGCGGACGCGGCGACGGCATGGGTCTGCATCGGCGCGGACAGTGAGGCAGGCGCAGTGCTGCGGCAACCCGGCAGCGCGGCGCTGCAAGAGGCGCTCACCCAGGATTGGACCGCCACCGCCCGCTGCGACGCGGGCATCGCGCAGCTGCGCATCGCCGGGCCCACCGGCACAGCCCAACAGAATTTCCCGGTCGGCCGCCATTATGTGGATGGCATCGCCCGGCTGCAGAGCTTCGACGTCACCGCGGTGATACGCCAATGCGCGGGCTGGTTCGACAGCCTGCCCGATGCCTGCCGCAGCGCGCCGGAGGGTAAGGCCTGCGCCGCGCTCGAAGAGAGTTTCAGCTTCGGCCCCGGCGCGCCGCTGCCGGGCAGCGCGGCGCTCTCGATCTCTGCCAGCTGCGTCAATGGCGACATCGCCCCGCGCCAGATCACCCCCCGGCTCGAGCTGCGCTGCCTGCATGAAACAATCTGCCTCGCGGCCTTCTGACGGAAAAAGGGCGCCCCAAAAGAGGCGCCCTTCAAACTTCTTCTCTTCAAAAATACGCCGGGGGTGAGCCCGCAGGGCGAGGGGGCAGCGCCCCCTCACGCGCCACTTATCAGAGCAGACCCTTGGCCTTCTCGACCACGTTCTCCGCGGTGATGCCGAACTTCTCGTAAAGCACCTCTGCCGGGGCCGAGGCACCAAAGCTGTCCATGCCCACGAACGCCTGCTTGGCCTCGCGGCCACGCTCGCCGAGCAGCCAGCGGTCCCAGCCACCCAGACGGGTTGCCGCCTCGATGCCGACGCGCACGGGGCCGGCGGGCAGCACGCGCTTGCGATAGGCCTCATCCTGCTGCGCAAAGAGCTCCATACAGGGCATGGAGACGACGCGGGTGCCGATGCCCTCGGCCTGCAGCGCGTCGCGCGCGGCCAGAGCGATCTCGACCTCAGAGCCGGTGGCGATGAGGATCACCTGACGCTTGCCCTCGGCATCGGCGAGCACATAGGCGCCCTTCGAGGTGAGGTTGTTCGTCTTGTGCTCGCGGCGCACGGTCGGCAGGTTCTGACGGGTCAGCGACAGCACCGAGGGCGTGGTCTTCTGCGTCAGCGCGATTTCCCAAGCCTCGGCGGTCTCGACGGTGTCGGCCGGGCGGAACACCAGCGTGTTCGGCGTCGCGCGGCTGATCGCCAGATGCTCGATCGGCTGGTGCGTCGGGCCGTCTTCGCCCAGACCGATGGAATCGTGGGTCATCACGAAGACCGTCGGGATCTGCATCAGCGCGGCAAGGCGCATCGCGGGGCGGGCGTAGTCGGTGAACGCCATGAAGGTGCCGCCATAGGGGCGCAGGCCGCCGTGCAGCGCCATGCCGTTCATCGCCGAGGCCATGCCGTGCTCACGGATGCCCCAATAGACGTAGCGGCCCTTGCGGCTCTCGACGTCGAAAACGCCCAGATCGCCGGTCTTGGTGTTGTTCGAGCCGGTGAGGTCCGCCGAGCCGCCGACGGTTTCGGGCATGATCGGGTTGACCACCTCGAGCACCATTTCCGAGCTCTTGCGGGTGGCGACCTTCGGGCCTTCCTCGGTGATCTGCTTTTTCAGCGCGCGGATCACGGCCGACAGCTTCTTCGGCGCGTCGCCGTCCTGCTGGCGGGCGAACTCTTTCTGGCGGCTGTCCGACAGGCCACCCAGACGGGTTTCCCATTCAGCACGCTCGGCGGCGCCGCGGCTGCCGACCTCTTCCCACCACGATTTGACCTCTGCGGGCACTTCGAACGGGCCGGTGGTCCAGCCCCAGACCTTCTTGGCCGCGTCGTTCTGCTCGCCGTTGGTCAGCGCGCCGTGACCCTTCGAGGTGTCCTGCGCGGCGTGGCCGAGGGCGATGTGGGTCTTGCAGGCGATCATCGTCGGCTGCGCGCTCTTCTTCGCCGCCACGATGGCCGCGTCGATCGCTTCGGGGTCATGGCCGTCGATCTCGATGACTTCCCAGCCCGCCGAGCGGAAACGGCCCGGCTGATCGGTCTTGTCCGAAAGCTCGACCTTGCCGTCGATGGTGATGCCGTTGTTGTCCCAGAAGACGATCAGCTTGCCGAGGCCGTAGCGGCCGGCGAGGGTGATCGCTTCCTGGCTCACCCCTTCCATCAGGCAGCCGTCGCCGGCGATGACATAGGTGTGGTGATCCACGACCTTCTTGCCAAAGCGCGCGCGCAGGATCTCTTCGCCCATGGCGAAGCCGACGGCGGTGGCGATGCCCTGACCGAGCGGACCGGTGGTGGTCTCGATGGCGTCGGCGTGGAAGTTCTCGGGGTGGCCTGCGGTGCGGGCGCCCCACTGGCGGAAGTTCTTCACCTCATCGAGGGTGATCTGCTGATCGCCGGTGAGATAGAGCAGCGAGTAAAGCAGCATCGAGCCATGGCCCGCCGACAGGATGAACCGGTCGCGGTCGGGCCATTTGGGGTTGGCCGCATCGAACTTGAGATGCTTCGAATAGAGCACGGTCGCAACGTCTGCCATGCCGATGGGCATGCCGGAGTGGCCGGAGTTGGCGGCGGTCACTGCATCGAGCGTCAGCGCGCGAATGGCGCAGGCGCGGGTCCAGTGCTCGGGGTTGTTGGCTCGGAGTGCGTCGATATCCACGGGGCTTTGTCCTCTTGCCGGAAGCCTGTCAGCGCGCTCAATAGCAGCGTGGCCGATAAGTTCAAGTATTGCGGGGAAATCCGGTGATGCGCAGGATGAAGCGCGGGCCGTAAGGCCTTGGAACATATGGCGCGCATTTTCCCGGCACGCTTGCTATCCTTTTACGAAACCCGCTTGCATTGATTCGCCTTTCCCGTCTCGATGGTATATTTCGCGCCGAGGCCGCCGGTCGGCCCGGCACTGGCCGAAGCAGCATCGGACGGACCAAACCCGCGCAAAGGCGGGAAGCAAGACCAAGGAAACAAGGGACGCAGGATGACCCAGATCGACGAGTTGCACTCACGGATCACCCGCGCACTCGACCGTATCTCGACCGGCGTCGAGATTCTGGGCACGGCGCCGGGCGCCGCCGCGCAGGGCGGCGAGAGCGATGAGATCGAGGCGTTGCGCAAGGCGCTGGACGATGAGCGCATGGCCAATGCCCAACTCGAGGAGCGGGTGCGCGCGCTGCATGCGCAGATCGAAAACCCGCCGCTTGAGGCGCCCGCTGACAAGGACGCGGACTCCGACCCACTGGCGGCGCAGATCGACGCGCAGCGCGGCGCCATGGCGGCGCTCGACGAGGATCTGCAGCGCCTGCGTCAGGCCAATGCCGCGCTTCTGGCGTCGCAGCAGGAGATGCGCGGGGCGCTCGAAGCAGGTGTCGGCGAGCCGCATCTGATCAATCAGGCCATGCTTGCCGAGCTTGAGGCGCTGCGCGCCGCGCGCGCCACCGAGGTCAGCGAGGCCAAAGCGCTGATCGCCGGGCTGGAGCCGCTGCTGGCCGGTGCCGCCAGCGAGCCTCAGGGCGAGACGCAGAGCGAAGCGGAGGAGCAGTGATGTCGCAGATCGAGGTCGAAATCATCATCGGCGGGCGCAGCTTCGAAGTGGCTTGCCAGCAAGGCGAAGAACAATATCTGCAGACCGCCGCGCGCATGCTCGACACCGAGGCGCAGGTTCTGGTCAGCCAGATCGGGCGGATGCCCGAGGGGCGCATGCTGTTGATGTCGGGGCTGATGCTGGCCGACAAGACCGCCGGACTCGAAGACCGGCTGACCGAAACCGAGGCGCGGCTGCGCGAGGCCGAGGACCGGCTCGCCGCCATGTCCTCCGAGGTGCGTGCACTGCGCGATGCGCCGCCGCCCGAGCCGCAGCGCGTCGAGGTGCCGGTGATCCCGCAGGGGGTGACCGAAGCCATGGCCGAGCTTGCCGCCCGCGCCGAGGCGCTGGCCGCCGAGGTCGAGGAGAAGGCAGGGGAATGACCCCTGCCGCCGCGCCCTTGGATGGGGCGGGATTTGCGTATTTTTAAAGAGAAGAAGGGCTGGGGGTTCGGGCCCGGTTGCCGATAGCGCGGCGTGCGGGTCCGCGTTTTGGAGCGGCCTACGAGAAAGGGCGGGAAAATTTCCCGCCCTTATCTTTTGGTGCCTGAAACGCTCAGCGCTTGAGGATCGAGGCGCCGGCGTATTCCGCCGCTTCGTCGAGCATTTCCTCGATACGGATCAGCTGGTTGTATTTCGCGAGCCGGTCGGAGCGGGCCAGCGAGCCGGTCTTGATCTGCCCGCAGTTGGTGGCCACAGCGAGATCGGCGATGGTGGCGTCCTCGGTTTCGCCCGAGCGGTGCGACATCACGTTGGTGTAGCGCGCGCGGTGGGCCATATCGACGGCCTTCAGCGTCTCGGACAGCGAGCCGATCTGGTTGACCTTCACCAGCATGGAGTTGGCCACGCCCTTTTCGATGCCCATGGCGAGACGCTCGGGGTTGGTGACGAAGAGATCGTCGCCGACCAGCTGGATCTTGTCGCCGAGCTTCTCGGTCAGCAGCTTCCAGCCGTCCCAGTCATCCTCGGCGCAGCCGTCTTCGATCGAGATGATCGGGTAGTCGTCGCAGAGCGCGGCGAGGTAATCGACGTTCTCGGCCGGGGTGAGCGAGAGGCCTTCGCCCTTCATCTCGTATTTGCCGTCCTTGAAGTATTCGGTCGAGGCGGCGTCGAGCGCGAGGTAGATGTCCTCGCCGGGTTTGTAGCCGGCCTTTTCGATCGACTTGAGAATGAAGTCGAGCGCCTCGCGCGTCGAGCCAAGCTCGGGGGCGAAGCCGCCTTCATCGCCGAGACCGGTGGACATGCCCGCCGCCGACAGCTCTTTCTTCAGCGTGTGGAAGACCTCGGATCCCATGCGCACAGCTTCGCGGATGCTGGTCGCCGAGACCGGCATGATCATGAATTCCTGAATGTCGATCGGGTTGTCGGCATGCTCGCCGCCGTTGATGATGTTCATCATCGGCACCGGCAGGACGCGGGCCGCGGTGCCGCCGACGTAGCGATAGAGCGGCTGGCCGGTGAATTCCGCCGCCGCCTTGGCCACCGCCAGCGACACGCCGAGGATGGCGTTGGCGCCGAGGCGGCCCTTGTTGTCGGTGCCATCGAGCTCGATCATCGCCATGTCGATAGCCTGCTGCTCGGTGGCGTCAAAGCCGACGATGGTCTCGGCGATTTCGCCGTTCACCGCTTCGACCGCTTCGAGCACGCCTTTGCCCATGTAGCGGGATTTGTCGCCGTCGCGCTTTTCCACGGCTTCGTGCACGCCGGTCGAGGCGCCCGAGGGCACGGCGGCGCGGCCCATGGTGCCGTCTTCGAGTGTGACGTCGACTTCGACGGTGGGATTGCCGCGGCTGTCGAGGATTTCGCGCGCGTGAATGTCGATGATGATGCTCATGGGTCCCTCGCAAAGGAATGGGTTCGCGACGAGCTATAACAGGGGCGGCGAAGAAGTAAACAATTGTGCTAACGCTAACAGCGCCTGTTTCTATTGGGTTGCGCTAACAATGCGGCGGCGCGGCGCGCAGGGTTTTGCCCTGCAGCGAAAACCCCCTAAGTTTTGCTGCAACCGCGAAAAGAGCAAACAGCAGGAAAGGCCGCAGGGCAGCGCCGAGGGGAGGACGGCGGGGCGCGGAAATACATGCATGGATGAAGAAATCAGCGAGATCGGGCAGCAGGTTGCAGAGATCTCGGACCTTGATCAGCTCGAACAGCAGGTGGCGGATTTTACCGACACGGTCGAGGCGATCATCCCGGTGCTGCCGCATTGGGTGATGCCGACGGTGGTGATCGCGCTGGCGTTTCTCGTCGGCGTCTCGGCCTATCGGCTGGTGTTCTGGGCGCTGACCAAGGCAGTGGCGAAACGCGATCTGTTCTGGCGCAGCCTTGTGTCGCGCACCCGCAGGCCGCTGCGCATGGGGCTGGTGGTGGCCTTTCTGGCCATCGGCGTGGCTGTGGCACCGATGAACGAGGAATGGCGAAACCTGCCGCAGCATGCGCTGCTGATCGCCTTCATGGTGCTGGTGGCTTGGGTGATCCACACCGCGCTTTACATCTGGACCACGGTGCATCTGCGCAAGTTCTCGCTCGACGCCGAGGACAACACGCTGGCGCGCAAACATGTGACGCAGAGCCGGATTCTCATGCGGCTGGCGGGCTGGCTGATCATCATCGTTGCCGTCTCGGCGATCCTGATGACCTTTCCGGGCGTGCGGCAATGGGGCGTCTCGCTGCTCGCTTCGGCGGGGGCGGCGGGTATCGTCGTCGGCTTTGCCTTCCAGCCGGTGCTGAAGAACCTGATCGCGGGGATCCAGCTGGCGATCACCCAGCCGATCCGCATCGACGACGCGGTGATCGTCGAGGGCGAATGGGGCTGGATCGAGGAGATCACCGGCACTTACGTGGTGATCAAGATCTGGGACTGGCGGCGGCTGATCGTGCCCCTGAGCTATTTCATCGAGCAGCCGTTCCAGAACTGGACGCGGGACGGGGCCTCGCTGATTGGCGGGGTGCTGCTCTATCTCGATCATTGCGCCGATATCGACCGCATCCGCGCGAAGATGAACGAGATCTGCCGCGAGAGCGAGCTTTGGGATGGCAACGTGTGCCACTTGCAGGTGAATGACTTCCGCGAGCGGGTGATGGAGATCCGCATCCTGGCCTCGGCCCGCAACGCGCCGCGCACCTATGACCTGCGCTGCGAGATCCGTGAGAAGCTGATCACGTGGATCCAGCGCGACATGCCCGAGGCCCTGCCGCGCACCCGCGAGACGGTGTCGGTGGATCGGCCAGAGACGGATATGCACCCCAGCGTCGAGGTGATCGGCGGCTGAGGTGCCGCGCGGCGCGAACCGGAGGCGTCAGAGCCCCCGGTTCACGTCACGCTCTTTGGCCCGTGCCAGACGGTGCTCGCGCACGAAAGTGTAGAGCCCGGCGCAGAGGATCAGCGCGGCACCGGCATAGGTCCAGCCGTCGGGCCGCTCGCCAAAGATCAGCATGCCAAGGCTGGCGGTGAAAATCAGCCGCGTGTAGCGGAAGGGCGAGACCGCCGCGACCTCGGCGAGCCGCATGGCGGTGGTGACGGCGAGATAGCCGCCCGCGGTCACCGCGACGGCGGCGAGGATCGGGACCAGCGCGCTTGGCGCAAAGACCGGCGCCTCGCCCGAGACCAGCAGCAGCACCAGCCCCACCGGCGCGATCGAGGCCATGCCCCATGCCGAGACCACCACCGAGGGGATCGCCACGGGCAGCGTGCGGGTGACGAGATCGCGCGCCGCAAGCCCGATGACGCCGACCACCGCGAAAATCTCCCAGCCGGAGAAGGCCGCGCCGAAGGGGCGGATCACCATCAGCATGCCCACCAGCCCCACGGCGATCGCCGACCAGCGCCGCCAGCCGACGGTCTCACCAAGGAACAGCGCGGCCCCAAGCGTCACCGCCAGCGGGGCGGTCTGCATGATCGCCGCCATCACCGACAGCGGGATATGCGACAGGCCGACGATCATGCCGAGCCCGCCGATCATCTCGAAGACGTTGCGCAGCAGCACCTTGGGATGCAGCGCATCGGCGCGGCGCAGCGGCATCCGCTTGAGCCGGGCAAGGATCAGGAAGACGAGGCAGCCGCCAAGCCCGAGCGCGATCATCACCTGACCTGCGGGCGCCTGCAGGGTCGACAGCTTGATAAAGGCGTCGCTGAGAGCCAGCAACGCCATGCCAAGCACCATCATGCCGATGGCGCGAAGGGTATCCATTTTACTGCCTTTCGGTCAGGTGATCACGTCAGGCGCGTCGCGCCCGGTGCGGGTCTTGATCCCGGCGATGGCCTCGGCGGCGGAGATCACCGGAGCCAGCGCCACCTGCGGATCAAGCGCGAATTTCGCCGCATCGGTCTCGACCTTCTCGAGGTAGACACGCAGCGTGGCGCCCTCGGTGCCGGTGCCCGACAGGCGCAGCACAAGACGCGAGCCGCCCTCGAAACCGATCTGCAGGCCCTGCTTTTCGGCGCGCGAGCCGTCGACCGGATCGTCATAGGCGAACTCTTCGGCGGAGGTGACCTTCATCCCCGCGACCTCATTGCCCGGCAGCACGCCAAGCTGTTCGCGCACGTGGTCCATCAGCCCGTTCGCCGCATCGCTGTCGACGCCCTCGTAATCGTGGCGCGAATAGTAGTTGCGGCCATACTCCTTCCAATGGGCATCCATCAGTTCGGCGACCGAGCATTGCTTCTTGGCCAGCACGTTGAGCCAAAAGAGCACCGCCCAAAGGCCATCCTTCTCGCGCACGTGGTCCGAGCCAGTGCCCGCGCTTTCCTCGCCGCAGAGCGTGGCGCGGCCCGCGTCGAGCAGATTGCCGAAGAACTTCCAGCCGGTGGGCGTGGCGTAACAGTCGATGCCAAGCCCCTCAGCCACGCGGTCCACCGCGCCGGAGGTGGGCATGGAACGGGCAACGCCCTTCAGGCCCTCGGCATAGGCCGGAACCAGCGTGGCGTTGGCGGCGAGCACCGCAAGGCTGTCCGACGGGGTCACATAGCAATGCTTGCCGACGATCATGTTGCGGTCGCCGTCGCCATCCGAGGCGGCGCCGAAGTCGGGCGCGTGATCGCCCATCATCTCGTCCATCAGCGGCTTGGCCCAGATCGGGTTGGGATCGGGGTGGCCTTGGCCGAAATCGGGCAGCGGGATCGCGTTGATCACCGTGCCGGGACCGGCGCCAAGCTCGCCTTCGAGGATCATCCGCGCGTAGGGGCCGGTGACCGCGTGCATCGCGTCGAACCGCATGGTGAAGCCCGAACGGAACAGCGCGTGGATCGCGTCGAAATCGAAAATCTCTTTCATCAGCTCGGCGTAGTCGGCGACGGGATCGACGATCTCGATCTCCATATCGCCCAGCATCACCATGCCGGTGCCTGCAAGGCCCACGTCCTGACTGTCGAGGATCTTGAATTCTTTGATGGTCTTGGTGGCCTCAAAGATCTTGTCGGTGATGCTTTCCGGGGCCGGGCCGCCGTTGGCGGCGTTGTATTTCACGCCGAAATCGCCCTCGGGTCCGCCGGGGTTGTGGCTGGCCGACAGGATGATGCCGCCATCGGCACCGCGCTTGCGGATGAGGTTCGAGGCGGCGGGGGTCGAGAGCAGCGCGCGCTCGCCGACGATCACCTTCTTGGCGCCGCTGGCCGCGGCCATGCGCAGCACCACCTGCGCCGCCTGAGAGTTGAAGTGGCGTCCGTCACCGCCCAGCACCAATGTCTTGCCTTCGACGCCGCCGATGCCGTCCCAGATGCTCTGGATGAAATTCTCGAGGTAGTGGTGCCCCTGAAAGACCGGGGTCTTCTTGCGCAGGCCGGAGGTGCCCGGCTTTTGGCCCTCGATCGGCTCGGTAGGGACGGTGCGGATGCTGTGCGTCATGACTTTCTCCTTCGGCCGGATGCTTCCATGATCCGACCGGCATTGGCAAGAACCGGGGTGTCTGCAATCGCTTGCGGCCCCAGAGGCAGGCGCTGGCGCCAGTTTGGGTATTCCGAGACGGTGCCCGGAAGATTGGGTTGGACATCGCTGTCCAGAACGTCCTCGACCTGCACGGCGACGAGACGCGCCTTGGTGGCGGCAAGGACGTGGAACATCGCTTCGGGCGCTTCGGGCGGCAGGTCGCCGCGGAACTGGCCCGAGAGCCAGTCGAAACCGGCGATCTCGCGCCCGCGCCAGTCGCGCATGCCATTGGCATGGTCTGGCGGGGTGAGGCCGATCTCGACCCGTGTGTCGATCTCGCGCCCGGCGCGCCAGCCTTTCCACGTGGGCAGGTCGTGGGTGGTGAAACTGGCGATCACCGCCTCGTCGTAGTCTTCGGGGCGCTTGAAAGCGGGCGGGTCGCCCGCATGCTCGAAACAGGCAAGGCGGCAGCCCAGCAGGCCGCTTTCGTCCATCGCATGGTGCAGCCCGTCGGGGATCACCCCGAGGTCCTCACCGATGATCACCGCGTTGGCCCGCGCCGCCTCGATCCGCGCCACGGCAAACATCGCCTCGCGCGGCATCTTCACATAGGCGCCGGGCAGACCTTCCTCGTCGGGCACCCAATAGGCGCGCTCGAAGCCGATGATATGGTCAATGCGCAGCATGCCCGAGAACCGCAGCTGCTGGCGCAGGGTGAGCGCAAGCGCCTCGAAGCCGGTGGCTTCCAGCACCACCGGGTTGAACGGGGCAAGCCGCCAGTTCTGGCCCTGCGGCGCAAAGGCGTCGGGCGGCGCGCCAAGGCTGGCTCCGGTGGCGAAATTGGCGCGGTCGGTCCATGTCTCGGCGCCATGCGGATGGGTGCCCACGGCGAGATCAAGATAGAGCCCATGCGCCATGCCCGCGGCTTTGGCGCGGCGCTGCGCGTCGGTGACGGCCCCTTCGGCGGCATATTGCAGCCACGCATGGAACCGCACCCGCTCGTGCAACTCGCGCGCGGCCTGAGCCACCTGCGGGCTGGCCGGATCCTGATAGGCCGGATCCCATGCGTCCCAATAGGCGCCAAGCTTTTCCGACAGCGCCTGATGGAGCGCGAATTGCTGCAACTCCTCACCCTCGTGCCGAAGCCATGCGTCAAAGGCGGCTCCCGGCGGCGCGGCGCGAAACTGCGCCTCGAGCTCGGCGAGGCGGGCAGGGGTTTCCTGCGCAAAATCGACGATCGGGCCGGGCGCGGCGGCGCTGCCGGTGGGCAGGTAGAGCGGCGCGAGGCGGCGACGGTGCGAGGGGGTGTAGGGGCTGAAGCCGCCGGGGTCGGCCACGTGAAACCCGGCGTGGATGGGATTGATCCCAAGAAATCCCGCGCCCTGCGCAGCGGCCCCTTCGGCCACCACGGCCAGATCCGCGAAGCTGCCGATGCCGCCCTGATCCGCCGGACGCAGGCAGGCCAGCGGCACCATCAGCCCCCAGTCCCGCTCGGGCAGCGGCAGGCGTGGCGGCGCGCTCAGCAGCCAGCAGACCTCTTCCGCCGCGTCCAGACGATGCCGCCCCATGGGCAGCGCGGGCAGGCGGCCTTCACCTTCGAAACCGCGACCGTCCTCCAGCGTGATCTGCCACGGGCCGCGCACGCCAAGGCTGGGCGGCTCGGCATGGGCGCAGACGTGCCAGCGCGGCAAGGTCCGGCTGTGCGGGCTCGCATCGGCGTCCTGACCCATCGCCGCCAGCAGCGCGGCTTTGGTCTCGGGCGGGGTGTCGTGCCATGTCCCATAGAGGTCGCGGTACTCGCCAAGGATGCCAGCGGCTTCGGCGCGCGCGTCGAGATCGCTCATCGCGGCTCCTCCACCAGTGCCAGCACGGAGTTTGCCGCGAGCGTCACCGTCCCCGAGACCGTCGCGGGGTCGGCGGTGGGATCCGCGGTGTCGAGATGGCGCACCCAGAGGAAATCCTCGCCCGGATCGGGCAGGGTCAGATCCACCGCGTCGCCTGCGTTGAAGGCAAGATAGATCGCCTCTTCGCGCTGTTTGTAGAGCGGCGTGCCCGAGGCCATGCGAAACTCGGCGCAGAGCACATGCAGATGCCCGTTGGTCCAGTCAGCGCGGCCCATCTCCTGCCCGTCCGGGCGCCACCAGAAGAGATCGGGCACACCATCGACGCGGCGGGGAATGGAGTGCAGATAGCGCCGTTGCCGCACGATCGGATGCGCCTTGCGGAAGGCGATCAGCTTGCGGGTGAAGGCGAGGAACTCGTCATCCTTTTCGCCCCAAGTGATCCAGCCGGTCTCATTGTCCTGCGCATAGGCGTTGTTGTTGCCGCCCTGCGAGTTGCCGATCTCGTCACCGGCAAGGATCATCGGCGTGCCTTGGCTGAGCAGCAGCGTCGCCATCATGTTGCGCCGCCGCTGGGCCCGCGCCGCGAGGATCGCCGCATCCTCGGTCGGCCCTTCGACGCCCATATTGTCCGAGTAATTCTCGCCATGGCCGTCGCGGTTGTGCTCGCCGTTCGCCTCGTTGTGCTTTTCGTTGTAAGAGACGGTGTCCATCAGAGTGAAGCCGTCGTGGGCGGTCAGCAGGTTCACCGAGGCGGTGGCATTGCGCCCGGAATGGTCGAACAGCCCCGCCGAGCCGGTGATCCGGTCGGCCATCACCGGCACATGCCCCAGATCGCCGCGCCAGAAACGGCGCACGCCGTCGCGGTACTGGTCGTTCCACTCGCTGAAGGGCGGCGGGTAGGCACCAAGCTGATAGCCACCCGGCCCGATGTCCCAAGGCTCGGCGATGAGTTTCTTGCTGGCCAGAATAGGGTCCTGCCGCAGCGCCTTGAAGAAGGCGGAGTTGCGGTCAAAGCCGGTGGGTGTGCGCCCCAGCGTGGAGCAAAGGTCAAAGCGGAAGCCGTCGACGCCCATGGTGTCGGCCCAATAGCGCAGGCTGTCCATCACCATGCGCAGCACCATCGGGTGATCGAGGTTGAGCGTATTGCCGGTGCCGGTGTCGTTGATGTAGTGGCGCCGGTCCTCGGGCAGACGGTAATAGCTGAGGTTGTCGAGACCGCGGAACGACAGCGTGGGGCCGAACTCATCGCCTTCGCAGGTGTGGTTGTAGACCACGTCGAGGATAACCTCGATCCCGGCGGCATGCAGCCGGGCGACCATATGCTGGAACTCCCAAAGCGCGCCCTGTTCGAGATAGCGCGGGTCCGGGGCGAAAAATCCGAGGGTCTGGTAGCCCCAGTAGTTCTTGAGGCCCTTTTCCACCAGAAAGCGGTCGTTGAGGAACGCCTGCACCGGCAGCAGTTCGATCGCGGTGATGCCAAGGCTGGTGAGATGCTCGAGCACCGGGTCCGACGCGATGCCGAGAAATTTTCCCGCAGGCTCTGCGCCGGGGAACTGCTGGGTGAGGCCCTTCACATGCGCCTCATAGATCACGCTTTTGGCAAGGCGGGTCTCGGGGGAGCTATGGCCGCCCCAGTCAAAGCTGGGATCCTCGACCACGCCTTTGGGCATATAGGGCGCGCTGTCGATGGTGTTGCGGCTTTCGGTGCCGCCGTTCAGCGCGTCATTCCAGACCGGATGGCCGGTGATGCGCCGGGCGTAGGGATCGAGCAGCAGCTTGTGCGGATTGAAGCGGTGGCCCTGTTTGGGCTGGAACGGCCCGTCGACGCGGTAGCCATATTGCTGTCCCGGTGTGAGGCCGGGCACGCGCCCGTGCCAGACATCGCCGTCGCGCTCGGGCAGGGGCAGGCGGTGGGTCTCATTGCCCTCCGCATCGAACAGACACAGGGTGACGGATTCGGCATGCGCCGAGAAGATCGCGAAATTAACGCCGTCACCGTCGAACGTCGCGCCCAGCGGGGTGGCACTCCCCGCAAGGATCACCGGATCGCTCATGGGCTCTTGGCCTTCACCATATCCTGATAGAGCGCCGCGTATTTTGCGGCGGAATGGGTCCAGCTGACTGGCGAGGCCATGGCGTTGGTCATCATGCGGGTCCAGGTTTCCTTGTCCTGGTACAGAGTTATAAGCTTCATCAGCGCTTGGGCCAGTGCCTGTGCGGTCACCGGGTGGAATTGTACGCCTGTGGCACATCCCGCTGCCAATCCAGCAGGCGATGCGTTGATCACCGTGTCCGCCAGACCGCCGGTGAGCGCCACCAGCGGCAGCGTGCCGTAGCGCAGCCCGTAAAGCTGGGTCAGGCCGCAGGGCTCGAAGCGCGACGGCACGAGGATCGCATCGCCGCCCGCGATAAGGCGCTGCGCCAGCCCCTCGTCATAGCCGATGTGCACCGCCACGCCGGGGTGCTTCTGCGCCTTGCGCTGGAACGCCTCTTCAAGCCCCGGATTGCCCGAGCCCAAAAGCGCCAGCTGGCCACCGCGATCGAGCAGTGCGGGCAGGGCTTGCAGCAGGATGTCGAGCCCCTTCTGCTCGGTCAGCCGCGAGATCACCACGCAGAGCGGACCGGGCCAATTGTCGGGCAGGCCAAGCTCCTTGCGCAGCGCGGCCTTGTGCTTGGCCTTCTGCGCGATGGTCTTATAGGGCGGGGTCCAGATCGTCTCGTCGATGCCGTTGAGGATGCCGACCAGATCCGCCTGCCGCTCGCGCAGCACGCCGTCGAGCCCCATGCCGAATTCCTTGGTCATCAACTCGCCCGCATAAGTGGGCGAGACGGTCGACAGCTTGTCGGCATAGACCAGCCCGGCCTTGAGCGCCGACACGCTGTCCCAGAACTCATAGCCGCGCTGGTGAAAGCCGGTGCGTGGCAGGCCGAGCGTGCCGATGCGCGCCGCCGAGGCCATGCCTTGGAAGGCGATGTTGTGGATGGTCATCAGCGTGGCGACCCGGCCCGCCGCGCCAAGCTCGCGCAGGTAGAGCGGGGCGAAACCGGCCTGCCAATCGTGACAATGGAGCACTTCGGGACGCCACTCGTCGATGCCGTCGGCACCGATCATCGCCGCGACCGAACTGAGCGCGGCAAAGCGTTCGGGGTTGTCGCGCCAGTCGTTGCCGCCCTTGTCCATATAGGGCCCGCCGTCGCGGTCATAGAGATGCGGGGCTTCGAGCACATAGAGGATCTGATCCCCCAGCGGTGCCTTCAGCACCCGCGCCGGACCTCCAAAGAGATCGTCGTAATCGGCCACCGCCTCCTGCGTCGGCAGCTTGGCCATCACCTGAGGATAGCCGGGGATCAGCACCCGCATGTCGACCCCGTGAACTGCAAGCGCCGCGGGCAGGGCGCCGACCACATCGGCGAGCCCTCCGGTCTTGATCAGCGGCACACATTCCGAGGCGACAGACAGGACACGAGTCATTTTGCGGCTTCCCTTCGGTCGAGCATTCCTTGCGTGATCAGTGTCACCCCCGAAGCGGTAACACGGAACCACTTAGCGTCTTCCTCTGGATCTTCGCCGACCACAAGCCCTTCGGGAATATGCACCCCACGATTGACCACCGCCTTGCTCAGCCGTGCATGCCTCGAGACGTAAACATTGGGCAAAAGCACCACCTGTTCGAGCGAAGCATATGAATTCGTGTGCACGTTCGTGAACAGAAGCGACTCGCGGATCTCGGTGCCCGAGACGATGCAGCCGCCCGCGATCAGCGAACTGACCGCCGATCCGCGCCGGTCTTCCTCGTCGTGGATGAACTTGGCGGGGGGCAGAACCTCGGCGTAGGTCCAGACCGGCCAGTCGGTGTCCCAGAGGTCGAGATCCGGGTCAAAGTTGGTCAGGTCGATGTTGGCGCGCCAGAAGGCGTCGATGGTGCCCACGTCGCGCCAATAGGCGGGCTTGCCCGCGTTGCGCACGCAGCTGTCCTCGAAGCGATGCGCCTGCGCGCCGCCCGAGGCGACGATCTCGGGGATCATGTCGTTGCCGAAATCATGGGTCGAGCTTTCCGAGCCCAGATCCTCCATCAGCTTGCCGCGCAGGTATTTCCAGCTGAAGACATAGATCCCCATGCTGACCAGCGTCTTTTCGGGATCGTCGGGCAGGCCCGGCGGGTCTTTCGGCTTTTCCAGAAACGAGGTGATCCGGTCGCTCTCGTTCACCGCCATACAACCAAAGGCGCTGGCCTCATTGCGGTCCACGGTCAGACAGCCCACCGTCACCTCGGCCTGACTGTCGACGTGCTGCTGCAGCATCTCCTCGTAGTCCATCTTGTAGATGTGGTCGCCCGCGAGGATGACGATATGGTCGATGTCGTAGCTGTCGATGATGTCGATGTTCTGCGCCACCGCGTCGACCGTGCCGCGATACCACGTCTGTTCGTTGTACCGCTGCGAGGCGGGCAGGATGTCGAGAAACTCATTGCGCTCGGCGCGGAAGAAGTTCCAGCCGCGCTGGCAGTGGCGGATCAGGCTGTGCGACTTGTACTGCGTCGCGAGCGCGATCTTTCGGATGCCGGAATTGAGCGCATTGGACAGCGCGAAATCAATGATCCGCGCCTTGCCGCCAAAATAGACGGCTGGTTTCACTCGAAAATTCGTCAGCTCATGCAGGCGCGATCCGCGTCCGCCCGCGAGGACGAACGCCATACTGCGGCTGGCGAGCCTCTGAGACCGTCGGGGCATCAATCTCCTCCTCAGTTGAATGCAATGTCTCGGCGATGGCCGTGACAGGGGTATGAAATCTTCAAGTTTCCTCGCGCACGAGGAAGATCGCCGAAAGCGGCGGCAGGAACAGCTCGGCCGAGGCGGGATAGCCATGGCTGGGCTCGTCATCGGCGACGACACGGCCGAAATTGCCGCGGTTGCCGCCTCCGTAAATTTCTGCGTCGGTGTTGAGCGCCTCGCGCCAGACGCCGGTGTCGGGCAGGCCGATGCGATAGGCCTGCTGCTCGGCGTTGCTGAAGTTGCAGATCACCGCCACCTCGGGCTCGTCGGCGCGTCCGCGGCGGATCCACGACAGCACCGAATTGCCGGTGTCGCCGCCCGCGATCCAAGCGAAGCCCTCGGGCTCGCAGTCCTTGGCGTGCAGCGCGGGCGTGTCGCGGTAGAGGTGGTTGAGATCGCGCACCAGCCGCTGCATCCCCGCGTGCTGCGGATCGCCAAGGCAGGGCCAGTCGATCTCGGCGTCATGGTTCCATTCGTGCGCCTGCGCGAACTCCTGTCCCATGAACAGCAGCTTCTTGCCCGGATGGCCCCACATGAAGCCATAGTAGGCGCGCAGGTTGGCAAATTTCTCCCAGCCGTTGCCCGGCATCTTGCCCAGCATCGAGCCCTTGCCGTGCACCACCTCGTCGTGGCTGATCGGCAGGATGAAGTTTTCCGAGAACGCATAGACCAGACCGAAGGTCATCTGGTGGTGGTGATGACTGCGGTAGATCGGGTCTTTGTGGATGTATTCGAGCGTGTCGTTCATCCAGCCCATGTTCCACTTGAACCCAAAGCCCAGCCCGCCCTGATCGACTGGCGAGGAGACGCCCGGATAAGCGGTGCTCTCTTCGGCGACGGTGAGGATGCCGGGGTGCTGGCCGTAGGTTTCCGTGTTCATCCGGCGGAGCATGGCGATGGCTTCGTAATTCTCGCGCCCGCCGTCCTTGTTGGGCACCCATTCACCGGCCGGGCGCGAATAGTCACGGTAGAGCATCGAGGCCACGGCATCCACGCGCAGCCCGTCGGCGTGATACTCGTCGAGCCAGTAGAGCGCGTTGGCGGTGAGGTAGTTCGACACCTCGGCGCGCCCGTAGTTGTAGATCAGCGTGTTCCAGTCGTGGTGGAAGCCTTCCTTGGGGTCGGCATGCTCATAAAGCGCGGTGCCGTCGAACCGGCCAAGCCCATGCGCATCGGTCGGGAAGTGTCCGGGCACCCAGTCGAGGATCACGCCGATCCCGGCGCGGTGCGCGGCGTTGACCAGATCGCGGAACTCATGCGGCAGCCCGTGGCGGATGGTCGGCGCGAACATGCCGATGGGCTGATACCCCCATGAACCATCGAAGGGGTACTCGCTGACCGGCATCAGTTCGATATGGGTGAAGCCCATCTCGGCGACGTAATCCACCAGCTCCTGCGCCGCCTCGATGTAAGAGATCGGACGCCCCCAGTCCTTGCGCCGCCACGAGCCCAGATGCACCTCGTAGATCGAGATCGGCGCGCTGCGCTTGTGTGCCTCGGCGCGGGTTTCGATCCAGTCGCCGTCGGACCAGCCGTAGCCCGAGATGTCGCGCACGATCGAGGCATTGGCGGGCGGATGCTCGGAGCCGAAGCCGATGGGATCGGCCTTGCGCGGCTGCACGGTGCCGTCGGGGCCGACGATTTCGTAGCGGTAGAAGGCGCCATCGCCAATCTCGGGCAGGAAAATCTCCCACACGCCAGTGGCCCCGCGGCGCCGCATCGGATGGCGCAGCCCGTCCCACCAGTTGAAATCGCCCACCACCGAAACGCGTTTGGCATTGGGGGCCCAGACCGCGAAATGCGTGCCTTGGATGCCATCATGTTCCATCACATGCGCGCCAAGTGCTTCCCACAGCCGCAGGTGGCTGCCTTCGCCCAGCAGGTATTCGTCGATCTCGCCCAGCACCGGGCCGAAGCGATAGGGGTCTTCCTTCTCGAAAGAGAACGGCCCCTCGTCGCCATGGCCTTCGCCGCGCAGCCGGTAGGGCAGATCGCCGGGCACCGCGCCGCGGAAGAAGCCGGGCACATCGGTGGGCAGGAGCGGGTGGCTGACGCCTTTGACCACGGCCCACATGCTGTCGGCGCCGGGATCATAGGCTGTCACATACCTCGCCCCGTCCACCTCATGTGGGCCGAGCACGGCAAAGGGATCGTCATGCTGCCCGCGAAGCAGGCGCAGCAGCGCGGAGTCGGGGGGATGCGAAGCGCTGGTCATGGAGGTGACTGTAGCTGCTTCGCAAGCGCTGGCAATGATCTAAGACACGTTGTCTCAAAGAAGACTTGTCGCGCCCCAGATGTCCCCCATGTAGCCGCGGATCGTCCGATCGGACGAGAACCAGCCCGAGCGCGCGGTGTTGAGCGCCGCCATATGCGCCCAAGCCCGCGTGTCCTTGAACGCCACATCCACCTCGCGCTGCGCCCGCCAGTAGTCGGTGAAATCCGAGCAGACGAGGAAGTAGTCGGCGCCTTCGAGGTTGCTGGTGATGCCGTGGTAGCGTTCGGGCTCGCCGGGCGAGAACCGACCCTCGCGGATGAGGTCCAACGCGCGTTTCAGGCGCGGATCGGCGTCGATTGCCTTGCGCGCGTGGCCCTCGATCTTGCGGCGCTCCATCACTTCCTCGGCGGTCATGCCAAAGAGGAAGAAATTCTCGGCCCCCACGTGTTCGCGGATCTCGACGTTGGCGCCATCCAGCGTGCCGACGGTGGGCGCGCCGTTGAGGGCGAACTTCATGTTGCCGGTGCCCGACGCCTCCTTGCCCGCGGTCGAGATCTGTTCCGACAGGTCTGCGGCGGGGATCATCCGCTCTGCGAGGCTGACGTTGTAGTTCGGCAGGAAGGCGATCTTGAGGAAAGGCGCGGTGACGGGATCGCTGTTGATCACTGTGGCCGCGTCATTGATCAGCCGGATGATGTCCTTGGCGAAGAAATACCCCGGTGCCGCCTTGCCGCCGAACAGTTTCAGGCGCGGCGTCCAATCGGCGTTGGGGTTGTCGCGGATCTCGGCCCAATGGGCGATGGTCTCGAGGATATTGAGATGCTGGCGCTTGTATTCGTGCAGGCGCTTGATCTGCACGTCGAACAGCATCTCGGGATCCACATGCAGGCCGTAGGTCTGGCCCATCCAGTTCGAAAGTTCCGCCTTATTGTCGCGCTTGACCTGCGTGTAGCGGTCGAGCCAAGCGGCATCCTCGATCGAGGGCTCCAGCTTTTGCAACTGCTCCAGATCATCGACCCAATCCTCGCCGATGGTCTCGGTGATCAGGCCCGCCAGCCGCGGGTTGCACGACAGCAGCCAGCGCCGCGGGGTGACGCCATTGGTCTCGTTGACGATGCGCTCGGGGTGCAGGTTGTGCAGTTCCTCGAAGACGGTGGTCTTCATCAGCTCGGTGTGCAGCGCCGAGACGCCGTTCACATGATGCGCCATGACAAAGCTGAGCGGCCCCATCTTCACCTGATGGTCGGCGCGCATGGAGTTGAGGCGCGAGGGGTTCTGCTTGGCATGGGTGCTGTCGATCTGGTCGATCAGCTGGATATGGCGCGGCAGCAGGCGGCCAAAGAGCGCCTCGTCCCATGTCTCCAGCGCCTCGGGCAAAAGCGTGTGGTTGGTGTAGCTCAGGCAGCCCTTGGCGATCTCCATCGACTCCTCGAACGACAGGCCGCGCTCGTCATGCAGCACGCGCACCAGTTCCGGCCCAGCGATGGCCGGGTGGGTGTCGTTGAGCTGGATGGCCACTTTCGAGGGCAGCTTGCGCAAGTCGCCGAACTGGTTGTCGAAGCGGCGCAGGATGTCGCGCAACGCGGCGGCGGTGAGGAAATACTCCTGCTTGAGGCGCAGTTCCTTGCCCTCGACCGTGGTGTCGTCGGGATAGAGCACGCGGCTGATGGTGCGCGCCAGCGCCTCGGGCTGGGCGGCCCCGGCAAAGTCGCCGTGGTTGAACCGGTCGAGATCGAACGGATGGATCGCGCGGCCCGACCACAGGCGCAGCGTGTTGGCCCAGCGGCCCTTCCAGCCGACGATGGGCGTGTCATAGGCCTCGGCATCCACCACTTCGGACGGGTGCCAGCGCACGGTTTCACCGCGCGTGTCCACATGACCGCCAAAGCCGATGCGATAGCGCACTTCGGGGCGTTCGAACTCCCACGCGTGGCGCTGTTCGAGCCAAAGCTCCGGCTGCTCGACCTGCCGCCCATCAACGAAGCTTTGGCGGAAGAGGCCATGCTCATAACGGATGCCATAGCCGTGGGCCGGACAGCCAAGCGTCGACAGGCTTTCGAGGAAACAGGCCGCCAGACGCCCAAGGCCGCCATTGCCGAGCGCCGCGTCGGGCTCGTCTGCTAGCACGGCGGCATAGTCCTTGCCGAACTCCTGCAGCACCGCCTTGGCCTCGTCCACCAGTTCGAGGTTGACGATGCCATCCTCGATCAGCCGCCCGATCAGGAACTCCATCGACAGGTAATACACCCGCTTGGCACCTGCCTCATAGGTCTTATGCGTGGCATCGATCCACGCGTCGGTGATCCGGTCCCGCACCGCATAGCTCAAAGCCATGCGCCAATCTTCGAGGATCGCGTGCTCGGGATCCTTGCCGAAAGAATAGCGCAGGTGTTGGAGGACGGACTCACGCAGGGAGGCAGTGGTGGTCATGGAAAGGCTCACTCGCTTTGGAAAAGACGAAGGGTTGCGCCGGTCGACCTAGGGCGTTCGCTCGATTGATGAACAGACTTTATTGTGAAAAGGCGACCTTCTTGCGCATCACGCCGAGAATTCCGGCAATTCGCTCAAGTGACAGGCACATCCCGTGAGCGCCGCATAATCGTCGGTCACAAGGCTGACCGGAAACTGATGCATGAACTCCTTGAAGCGCCCGCGATCCACAAAAGCCTCTTCAAAGGCGCCGGTGGTCAGATAGGGGCCGAAGTGCCGCGCGACACCGCCGATCAGATAGATGCCGCCGAAGGGCAGGGTGGTGAGCGCAAGGTTGCTGCAGACCCGGCCCATCATCCCCACAAAGGCGTCGATGGCGCGCAGGGCGCGCGCGTCGGTGCCGGCCTGTACGGCCTCCATGATCTGCTGCGCCTCCAGCGGCTCGCCCTCGCCATCCTCGTCGCAGAGCCACGCATAGACACGCTCGAAGCCGCGGCCCGACAGGATGTGCTCGACGCCGGGGCCTTCGTGTTTGCGCTCGATGAAGCGCAGCAGGCGCATCTCGGCCTCGGTCTGCACGGGGATCGCCGTGTGCCCGGCCTCGGACGGCGGCACCAGCGTGCGGTCGCCAAGCCGGTAGACGGGCGCGGCGTTCATCCCGGTGCCGATGCCGACCACCAGACGCGCGGCCTGCGGGCTGGCGGTCTGGCCGGTCAGGATCGGGGTCAGGCAGTCGTCCGCGATATGCCCCAGCGCATGGCCCTGCGCCTGCAGATCGTTGAGCACCGAGATCACGCTGGCACCGGTGGCCTCGGCAAGCGTGGGGCGATCAATCTCCCAATCGATGTTGGTCAGCCGCCCAGCCCCGTCGCGCACCGGCCCGGCCACGGCAACGCAGGCCGCCTGAGGCTGCGCGCCGATTTCTGCGAGGTAATGCTTGAGCACGGCGCCAATGCCGTCGTTCTCGGCGTTGCGGTAGCGTTTGACCGAGCCTTCGATCAGCCTGCCGCCTTCGCTGAGCGCGACGCGCGTGTTGGTGCCGCCGATGTCCGCCAGAACTGCTGTGCCGCTGCTGCTCATGATGCCCTCACTCCGTTTCGCCGCGCCCTTGGTCCGTGCCGTTACGGCTCATCCCGTCGTTAGCGCTCTCGCCAGCGCGTGGTAAGAGGCTTTGGGCGTGCGTTCAAGCGTCTCGAAGTCCACATGCACCAGCCCGAAGCGTTTTTGTAGCCAAGGCTCCATTCGTAATTGTCGAGCAGGGACCAGACGAAATGCCCCTTCACCGGCGCGCCCGCGTCGATAGCGCGGCGGACCTCGGCAAGATGATCGTCGATATAGGCGATGCGGTCCTGATCGTCGACGCCGCCATCCACCAGCGGGTCGGGCGCGGCCATGCCATTTTCGGTGACATAAAGCGGCATATCGCCGGTGTATTCCTGCGCCAGACGGATGAGGTGCTGCGACAGACCCTGCGGGTAAATCTCCCAGTCCATGAAGGTCTTGGGCAGCGGCCCCTCGACCTCGGTGAGCGAGGGCCACGGGCCGGGGTCGGGCGCGATCACCTTGCGGGTGTAATAGTTCAGCCCGCACCAGTCGAGCGGCTGGGTGATGGTCGGGAAATCGTCCTGCCAGTTCTGCGGCAGATGCGGCTCGAGCCCGTCGAGCACGATCTCGGGGTAGGCCCCTTTGAAGACCCCGCCGACGAACCAGCGGTTGTAGATGCCATCGTAAAGCGCCGCCGCATGTCGGGCGTCATCGGTGTCGTCCGCGGCGGTGGCCCACTCCATGTTGAAGACGCCGCCAAGGTTGCTCATGCCGAGGCCCCGCATCACATCGATGGCGCGGCCATGGGCGAGCAGCACGTGGTGCATGGCGCGGGCCGTGGCGCGAATATCGCGCAGCCCCGGCGCGTGAAGCCCCATGAAATGCGACAGCCACGCCACGCACCACGGCTCGTTGATCGGCGCGACGGAATACATCCGGTCGCCGATGCGCTTCATCAGCACTTCGGTGAAATCGCCGAACCAGCCCGCGATATCGCGGTTGCGCCAGCCGCCGAGGTCAGCGAGCGGCGAGGGCAGCTCCCAGTGATAGAGCGTGGCACAGGGTTTGATGCCGCGCTCGAGCATCGCGTCGGTGAGCCGGTCATAAAAATCGAGGCCCTCGGGATTGGGGGTGCCGCGCCCCTCGGGCAGCACCCGCGCCCAGCTGGTGGAAAAGCGGTAGGCATCAAGCCCCGCCGCCTGCACCAGATCGAGGTCCTGCTCATAGCGGTGATAATGATCGCAGGCCCGCCCGCCATGTTCGGCTCGGACCACATTGCCCGGCGTGGCGGCGTAATCATCCCAATGGGTGCGCCCGGCACCGCCGAAGGCATGACCCTCGATCTGATAGCTCGAGGTGGCGACACCGAAGAGGAAGTCTTCGGGGAAATCCTTGCGGGTAAACTGCATGGCCTGTCCTTGTGGGGTTGGGCGATTGGGGGTCAGTTGGCCGATGCGGGGGCCGATGAGGGAACTGGGCCGGTGGACCCGCCGATGATCAGCTGCGCCTCGAGCAGGCGCGATTGCGCCGGAAGGATGGGGTCTTCGATATGCGCCAGCAACATCGCGGCGGCGATGCGCCCGGCCTCATAGACCGACGAGCGTGTGGCGGTGAAGATCGGCAGATCAGGCCCGTTGCGCAGGAAGCTGAGATCGTCGTCATGGGTGATCACCGAAACGTCGCGCCCCATTTCCAGCCCGGCGGCGTGGATCGCCCGGCGGATGCCGATGGCGGCGATCACCGAGGAGGTGAGCAGCGCGGTGGGCGGTTCGGGCAGGGCGAGCAGGCGCTGCGCCGCCTCGAAGCCGTAGCTCTCGGTCATCTCGCCGCTCGCCAGAAGTGCCGGATCGGGCGCAACGCCGCGCGCCGTCAGCGCCTGCTCGAAGCCAAGCCTGCGGCGATAGGCGAAGTCCATGAACTCAAGCCCGTTGATCAGCCCGATCCTGCGGTGGCCGAGGTCGAGCAGGAAATTCGTCGCGCGCTGGAAAGCGTGGGTGTTGTTCATATCGACCCAGCTGTAGGCGGTCTCGAGCTCTGAGGCGCGGCCATGCACCACGAAGGGCAACCCGAGCTTGCGCAGAAAGGGGATCCGCCCGTCGTGCATCGACGGGCCGTGCACGATGATGCCGTCCACATTGCCCTTGGCCTTGAGCCGCCGGTAGTTCTCTTCCTCGTCGCGATCGCCGGTGACAGAGAGCGTCATGTCATACCCGGCCTTGACGTATTCCTCGGATGCGCCAGCTATGAAGTCACCGAACACCGGGTTCATCATCTGGTGCTGGGTCGAGATCGGGATCACATGGCCGATGGCCATGGCCCGTCCCGTCGCCAGCCCTTTGGCTCTGGCGTTCGGGGCATAGTTCAGGGCCTGCGCCGCTTCCGCCACGCGTTTGCGGGTCTGCTCGCTGACCTCGGGGTAGCCGTTGAGCGCGCGACTCACCGTGGTCTGCGACAGATTGAGGTGCGCGGCCAGTTGCTTGAGGTTCATCGCGAGGTCTTCCAAAGCGCTTCGGTAATCATCGACATTATCGCCAAAAGCAGGGTCACGGAAAGACCTTTTCAAAACTGCCTTTTTTAGCTGCAGTGCAGCATAAAATTAACACCGCGGCAGCGGATTGCGTGATTGACAAACGGGGGGCAAACGCGGGACGCTTCGGCAATCTCAAACCGCTTTGGGGGATTTTTACCTCAAATTGCGCTGACACTGGGAATTTCACGCGGCACGGGAGGCCGCGACATGACGGGAGGACTCTGACGACATGACCATTGGCATGACGAAGCAATCGGGCACGCGCGCCATTCTTGGATCCGTTGCGGCGCTGGCGCTCTGCGCTGGCACGGCACAGGCGGAACTGGTGTTCACGCCGGGCGAGGGTGATTTCAACTGGGAGAGCCTCGACAGTTTCGGCGCCGAGCATGATCTCTCGGGGCAGACGCTCAGCATCTTCGGACCGTGGCGCGGCGACGATCAGGCGCTGGTCGAAACCGTGCTGGCCTATTTCGAGGAAGCCACGGGCGCGACGGTCAGCTATGCCTCGTCGGAGACCTATGAGCAGCAGATCGTCATCGACACCGAGGCGGGAAGCCCGCCCAACATCGCGATCCTGCCGCAGCCGGGGCTGATCGCCGATCTGGTCAAGAAGGGCTTTGTCGAGCCGCTTGGCGACGAGACCGCCGAATGGCTGCGCGAGAATTACGCCGCTGGCGACAGCTGGGTGAGCCTTGGGTCCTACGAAGGGCCGGACGGCGAGGAGGCGCTCTATGCGTTCCCCTATAAGATCGACGTGAAGTCTCTGGTCTTCTACGTGCCCGAAAACTTCGAGGACGCGGGCTATGAAGTGCCCGAAACGCTCGAAGACCTGAAAGCGCTGACCGAGCAGATCGCCGAAGAGGGCGAGACGCCATGGTGCATCGGGCTGGGCTCTGGCGGGGCGACCGGCTGGCCCGCGACCGACTGGGTCGAGGATATGATGCTGCGGGTGCAGCCGCCCGAGGTCTACGACCAATGGGTCAGCAACGAGATTCCCTTCGACGATCCCAAGGTGATCGAGGCCATCGAAGAATTCGGCTGGTTCGCCAAGAACAATGATTTCGTCGCGGGCGGCACCGGCGCGGTGGCCACCACCGATTTCCGCGAAAGCCCCAATGGCCTCTTTGCCTCGCCGCCGCAGTGCTACCTGCACCATCAGGCCAGCTTCATCCCGACCTTCTTCCCCGAAGGCACGCAGATGGGGGTGGATGCGGATTTCTTCTACATGCCCGCCTATGAGGGCAAGGACCTCGGACAGCCGGTTCTGGGCGCCGGGACGCTCGCTTTCATCACCAAGGACAGCGACGCCTCGCGCGCCTTCATCGAGTTCCTGCAGACCCCGATCGCACATGAGATCTGGATGGCGCAGTCCGGCTTCCTGACCCCCTTTAAGGAAACCGATCCCGAGATCTACGGCACGCCGACGCTGAAGAAGATGGGCGAGATTCTTCTTGATGCCACGACCTTCCGCTTTGACGCGTCCGACCTGATGCCGGGCGCGGTGGGCGCGGGCAGCTTCTGGACCGGGATGGTCGATTACGTGGGCGGCAAATCCGCCGAGGATGTGGCTGGGGCGATCCAGAACAGCTGGGACGCCGCGAAGTAAGGCCCAAGACGCGCCGGGGCCCGCGCGCAACTTCCATCGAAGGAAGTTGCAGATCTCTTCGAAGAGATTTGCGGGTCCCGGAGGCAACTCAAGTGACTGACCAAGGCTGAACGGGGGGAGAGACCATGCATCCGGCACTTCAGGCCGTGCTGACCATCGTGATCGGGCTCGGCGGCTGCATCGCCTATTTCTGGCTGTCCAACCAGCTTCTCGACAAGGTGCTGTTCCCGGCGCGCGGCCCCAACATCGGGCGCAACATCCGCCGCGCCGAGATGATCCGGCCGTGGCTCTTCCTCTTCCCGGCGCTCTTCGCGCTTGGCCTCTATCTGGCCTATCCGGTGGTGGCGACCTTCTGGCTGTCGCTCACCGACCGCAATCAGGGCGGCGCGTTCGTCGGCCTCGCCAACTACGAGCAGATGATGCGCGAGCCGAAATTCTGGGAGGCGATCCGCAACAACATGCTCTGGCTGGTGGTGGTGCCTGCCGCGTCAACTGCCTTCGGGCTCTTGGCGGCGCAGCTCACCGACCGCATCCGCTGGGGCAATATCGCCAAATCGCTGATCTTCATGCCGATGGCGATCTCTTTCGTGGGCGCCTCGGTGATCTGGAAACTGGTCTATGATTTCCGCCCCATCGGGCAGGAGCAGATCGGCATCCTCAACGCCGTCTGGGTCTGGCTCGGCGGCGCGCCGCAGACATGGCTGACCATCACCCCGTGGAACAATTTCCTGCTGATGGTGGTGCTGATCTGGATCCAGACCGGCTTTGCCATGGTGATCCTCGGCGCGGCGCTGCGCGGCATTCCCGAAGAGACGGTGGAGGCGGCGATTGTCGACGGCGCGAACCCGTTCCAGATCTTCTTCAAGATCAAGGTGCCGCAGATCCGCTCGACCATCGTAGTGGTCTGGACGACGATCACGCTGGTGGTGCTGAAGATCTTCGACATCGTGCTCGCCATGACCAACGGCCAGTGGCAGACGCAGGTTCTGGCCAACTACATGTACGACAAGCTGTTCCGCGCCTTCGACTGGGGCGTCGGATCGGCTTCGGCCATGGTCATCATGCTGCTGGTCTCGCCGATCCTCGTCTGGAACGTGATCAACGCGCGCCGCGAGATGCGCTGAGGGAGGGCGAAGAGATGGAGAATATCGCGGGCCAGAAATCCCACCTCACATGGGCGGTGCATATCTCGGTGGCGCTGCTGGTGGCGCTGTGGCTTTTCCCCACGGTGGGGCTGTTGGTGTCGTCCTTCCGCACCGCCGAGCAGATCAGCAATTCGGGCTGGTGGTCGGCCTTCTCGGCGCAGAAGGGCCAGCTTCCGGCGATCCGGATCGAGGGAGACGAGGCGCAGGAGGGCGATCTTTACGTCATCGACGGCAATCTCTTCGGCACGGCGGAAACCACGCTGTCGGCATGGGGCACCTCCTCGCGCGAGCCCGAGGCCTATGAGCCGGACACGACGGTCGATCTCAAGGACGGCTGGCAGCTGACGGTCGAAAGCTCGGGCGCCTTCCGCCTCAGCAGCCCGCAGAGCTTTGAAGGAGAGCGGTTGCCGCGCGTCTTCAGCACCGCCACCACGCCGCCGGAGTTCACGCTCGAGAACTACGAAAACGTGCTCTTTGGCACCACCGCCGGGGCGGGCGTGGGGCAGGCGTTCCTCAACACGCTGACGGTGGCGATCCCGGCGACGGTGATCCCCATTTTGGTCGCGGCCTTCGCCGCCTACGCGCTGGCGTGGATGGAGTTTCCGGGCCGCGCGCTGCTGGTGGCGGCGGTGGTGGCGCTTTTGGTGGTGCCGCTGCAACTGGCGCTGATCCCGCTTCTGCAACTGCACAACAGCATTGGCATCGGCAAAGGCTACCTTGGGGTCTGGCTGGCGCACACCGGCTTTGGCCTGCCGCTCGCCATTTACCTGCTGCGCAACTACATGGTGGGCCTGCCGAAAGACATCATCGAGAACGCCCGTGTCGACGGTGCGTCGGACTTCCAGATCTTCACCAAGATCGTGCTGCCGCTGTCGTTCCCGGCGCTGGCCAGTTTTGCCATCTTCCAGTTTCTCTGGACGTGGAACGATCTGCTCGTGGCGCTGGTTTTCCTCGGCACCGATGACGACCGGCTGGTCTTGACCGCGCGGCTGGTAAACCTCATGGGCTCGCGTGGCGGGCAGTGGGAAATCCTCGCCACCTCGGCCTTCGTGTCGATCGTGGTGCCCTTGCTCGTCTTCTTCGCGATGCAGAAATATCTGGTGCGCGGCCTGCTGGCCGGTTCCGTCAAGTGATCGAAAGTCCCTGAGTCATGAGCAATAAGACAACCCTCCCTGTGCCCTCGACCGAAGACCGCGACTGGTGGCGCGGCGCGGTGATCTATCAGGTCTACCCGCGCAGCTTTCAGGACAGCAACGGCGATGGTGTTGGCGACCTGCTGGGGATCTCGCGCCGCCTGCCGCATATCGCCTCGATGGGGGTGGACGCGGTGTGGATCTCGCCGTTCTTCCGCTCGCCGATGAAGGATTTCGGCTATGACGTCAGCGATTACTGCGACGTTGATCCGATGTTCGGCAGCCTCGCGGATTTCGACACGCTGATCGAGACGGCGCATCAGCTTGGCCTGAAAGTGCTGATCGACCTCGTCATGTCGCACAGCTCGGACCAGCACCCGTGGTTTGAGGAAAGCCGTAGCTCGCGCGACAACCCGCGCGCCAATTGGTACGTCTGGGCTGATGCAAAGCCCGATGGCACGCCGCCCAACAACTGGCTGTCGATCTTCGGCGGCTCGGCATGGCAATGGGACACGGTGCGCTGCCAGTACTACCTGCATAACTTCCTGACCTCGCAGCCCGATCTCAACTTCCACGAGCCCGAGGTGCAGCAGACGCTGCTTGAAACCGCGCAGTTCTGGCTCGACCGGGGGGTCAACGGCTTCCGCCTTGATACGGTGAATTTCTACACCCACGACAAGGAGCTGCGTGACAACCCCGCGCTGGCCCCCGAGCGGCGCAACCCGATCACCGCTCCGGCGGTGAACCCCTACACGTGGCAGGAACATCTCTACGACAAGACCCAGCCCGAGAACCTCGAGTTTCTGGCCAAGCTGCGCAAGCTGATGGACCGCTACAACGCCGCCGCCGTGGGCGAGATCGGCGAGGATCTGCGCGGTCTGGAAGTGCTCGGCGAATACACTTCGGGCAATGAGCACCTGCAGATGTCCTATGCCTTCGAGCTGCTTTCCGACAAGCCGCCCTCGGCCGCCTACGTCAAGGATGTGATGGACAAGGTGCATGAGGTGGCCAGCGACGGCTGGGCCTGCTGGGCCTTCTCGAACCATGACGTGGTGCGCCATGTAACGCGCTGGGGCATCGGCGACGGCGGCGCGCGGGCCTATACCACGCTGATGATGTGTCTGCGCGGCTCGGCCTGCATCTATCAGGGCGAGGAACTGGCGCTGCCCGAAGCGGTGCTGGCCTTCGAGGATCTGCAGGATCCCTATGGCATCCGTTTCTGGCCCGCGTTCAAGGGCCGGGATGGCTGCCGCACGCCGATGGTCTGGGAGCCGAACGCCCATCACGGCGGCTTCACCACCGGCCAGCCGTGGCTGCCGGTGAGCCACGAGCATCTGCGCATGACCGTCGAGGATCAGGAGAAGGATCCGGCGGCGATCCTGCATCACTACCGCCGCGCCATCGCCTTCCGCCACGCCCATTCGGCGCTGCGCAAGGGCGAGATCACCGACATCAAGGCGCAGGGCAGCGTGCTCAGCTTCCACCGCATCAACGATGAAGAAGAGTTGTTCTGCGCCTTCAACATCGGTGCCGCTCCCGCCGCGATCGACGCGCCTGCGGGCAAGTGGCAGCAGGTGGGGGTCGAACTGGGCTCTACCGGCACGGCGCCCGACGGCAAGTTCCATCTCGGGCCGTGGCAGCCCGCGCTTGCGCTGCGCAAGTGATGGGCACGCAGATGGGCAGGCAACGAGGATAAGGGGAGGCGAAGACCATGGCGGATCTTAAACTGGCCAGTGTCGGCAAGACCTACGGCGGCACCGTCGAAGTGCTGAAGGACATCAACCTCGACATCACGGCGGGCGAGCTGATCGTCTTTGTCGGTCCGTCGGGCTGCGGCAAGTCCACCCTGCTGCGGATGATCGCCGGGCTCGAAAAGATCACCGGCGGCACGCTGGAGATCGACGGACAGCTGGTCAACGATGTGCCGCCCGCGCAGCGCGGTATCGCCATGGTCTTCCAGAGCTACGCGCTCTATCCCCACATGACCGTGCGCGACAACATGTCCTTCGCCCTGCAGATCGCCAAGAAGAGCAAGGAAGAGATCGCCGCCTCGGTCGAGCGCGCCGCCAAGATGCTGCAGCTGGAGCCCTACCTCGACCGTCTGCCCAAGGCGCTCTCGGGCGGGCAGCGGCAGCGTGTCGCCATTGGCCGGGCCATCGTGCGCGACCCCAAGGTCTATCTCTTCGACGAGCCGCTCTCGAACCTCGACGCTGCGCTGCGCGTCGCCACCCGCATCGAGATCGCCCAGCTGAAAGAGGCGATGCCCGACCGCACGATGATCTATGTCACCCATGATCAGGTCGAGGCGATGACGCTGGCCGACCGTATCGTGGTGCTGGCCAATAAGGGCGTGGCGCAGGTCGGCTCGCCGCTGGAGCTTTACGAGACCCCGAACAGCGAGTTCGTGGCACAGTTCATCGGCTCTCCGGCGATGAACATGCTGGCGGGCGAGGTCACCGGCACCGGCCCGCGCACCACCGTGGCGCTGCAGGCGGGCGGCACCGCGCTGTCGGACGTGCCCACCACCGACGCCGACATGGGGCTGAAGGTCAACGTCGGCATCCGGCCAGAGGATTTCACCATTGCCGAAGGCGCGGCGATCTTCCGGGGCAGGGTGGCGCTGACCGAGGCGCTCGGCGAGGTGACGCTGCTGCATTTCGAGCCCTCCGAGGGCGCCAAGGAAGCGGTGATCGCCAAGCTTCCGGGCATCCACAAAGGGCTGCGCGGCAGCGACGTGGCGCTCACGGCGGAGCCTGCGAAGGTGCATCTTTTCTCGGATGGCGTCTCGCTGCTCTATCGCTGAGCAGGGCAAAAGCCTCTCAAGGCTTTTGCAACTCTCTTCGAAGAGAGTTGTTTTGCACTGGGCTAGGCTGATTTACACTGAAATGGCGCCGGAACGCCCCTCGTGTTCCGCAAAAGTTCTCTTTTGAGCATTGCGATCCGGCTGGTTTCCCCTATGTGTAGAGGCGTTCCTTTCCCGAGGGTCTTCATGCCAGAGCTCAAGCAGATCGAAGTTCGCGGCGCGCGCGAGCACAACCTCAAGAACATCGACGTGGACATCCCCCGCGACGAGCTGGTGGTGATCACCGGGCTGTCGGGCTCGGGCAAGTCCTCGCTGGCCTTCGACACGATCTATGCCGAGGGCCAGAGGCGCTATGTCGAGAGCCTGTCGGCCTACGCGCGGCAGTTCCTCGACATGATGGAAAAGCCCGATGTCGATCATATCGCGGGCCTCTCGCCGGCGATCTCCATCGAGCAGAAAACCACCTCGAAGAACCCGCGCTCGACGGTCGGCACGGTCACCGAGATCTACGACTACCTGCGCCTGCTGTTTGCCCGCGTCGGCACGCCCTACAGCCCTGCCACCGGCCTGCCCATCGAGGCGCAGCAGGTGCAGGATATGGTCGACCGCGTCATGGCGCTGGAGGAGGGCACCCGCGGCTACCTGCTGGCGCCGATCATCCGCGACCGCAAAGGCGAGTACCGCAAGGAATTCCTCGAGCTGCGCAAGCAGGGCTTCCAGCGGGTCAAGGTGGATGGTGAGTTCTACGAGCTTGACGAGCCGCCGACCCTCGACAAGAAATTCCGCCACGACATCGACGTGGTGGTCGACCGCATCGTCGTGCGCGAGGGGCTGGAGACGCGGCTTGCCGACAGTTTCCGCACCGCGCTCGATCTGGCCTCTGGCATTGCCGTGCTGGAAACCGCGCCGCGCGATGGCGAGGGCGAGGCCGAGCGGATCACCTTCTCCGAGAATTTCTCTTGCCCGGTCAGCGGCTTCACCATCTCCGAGATCGAGCCGCGGCTGTTTTCCTTCAACGCCCCCGTGGGCGCCTGTCCCGATTGCGACGGGCTTGGGGTGGAGCTGTTCTTCGACGAAAACCTCGTGGTGCCCGACATCACGCTGAAGGTCGCCGACGGGGCCATCGCGCCGTGGCGCAAGGGCAAGTCGCCCTATTTCCTGCAGACCATCGAGTCGATCGCCAAGCACTATGGCTTCGACAAGAACGCCCGCTGGAAGGATCTGCCCAAGAAGGTGCAGGAGGTGTTTCTGCGCGGCTCGGGCAAGGAAGAGATCCCCTTCCGCTACGACGAGGGCGGGCGCGTCTACCAAGTGACCCGCGCCTTCGAGGGCGTGATCCCCAATATGCAGCGCCGCTACCGCGAGACCGACAGCGCTTGGGTGCGCGAGGAGTTCGAGCGTTATCAGAACAACCGGCCCTGCGGCAGCTGCGGCGGCTACCGTCTGCGCCCCGAGGCGTTGGCGGTGAAGATCGGCGACGCCAAAGCCGGGCAGGACAATCTGCTGCACATCGGCCATGTGGTCGAGAAGTCGATCCGCGAGGCACATGAGTGGATCGAGACCGTGCCCGCCGCGCTCTCGGGCCAGAAGAACGAGATCGCCCGCGCCATCCTCAAGGAGATCCGTGAGCGGCTTGGTTTCCTCAACAACGTCGGCCTCGACTATCTCACCATGTCGCGCGCCGCGGGCACGCTGTCGGGCGGCGAGAGCCAGCGTATCCGACTGGCCTCGCAGATCGGCTCGGGGCTGACGGGCGTGCTCTACGTGCTCGACGAGCCCTCGATCGGGCTGCACCAGCGCGACAATGACCGGCTCATCGGCACGCTGAAATCTTTGCGCGATCAGGGCAATACGGTGATCGTGGTCGAGCATGACGAGGATATGATCCGGCAGGCCGACTATGTCTTCGACATCGGCCCCGGCGCCGGGGTGCACGGCGGCAATGTGGTCAGCCACGGCACGCCGCCGATGATCGCCGATGATCCCGCCAGCCTCACCGGCCAGTATCTCGCCGGCACGCGCGAGATCGCCGTGCCGACCGAACGGCGCAAGGGCAACGGCAAGATGCTGAAAGTGGTGAAAGCCACCGGCAACAACCTCAAGGGCATCGACGCCGAATTTCCGCTGGGCAAATTCGTCTGCGTCACTGGCGTGTCGGGCGGCGGGAAATCCACGCTGACCATCGAGACGCTCTACAAGAATGCCGCCATGCGGCTCAACGGCGCGCGCGAAACCCCGTCGCCCTGCGAGACGATCAAGGGCTTTGAGTATCTCGACAAGGTCATCGACATCGACCAGCGCCCGATCGGACGTACCCCGCGCTCGAACCCGGCCACCTATACCGGCGCATTCACCCCGATCCGCGACTGGTTCGCCGGGCTCCCCGAGGCCAAGGCGCGCGGCTACAAGCCGGGGCGGTTCAGCTTCAACGTCAAGGGCGGGCGCTGCGAGGCCTGTCAGGGCGATGGCGTCATCAAGATCGAGATGCACTTCCTGCCCGACGTCTACGTCGAATGCGAGACCTGCAAGGGTCAGCGCTACAACCGCGAGACGCTGGAGATCAAGTTCAAGGGCAAGAGCATCGCGGATGTCCTTGATATGACTGTGGAAGAGGCGCAGGAGTTCTTCCAGTCGGTGCCCTCGATCCGCGAGAAGATGGACGCGCTGATGCGCGTCGGCCTCAGCTACGTGAAAGTCGGCCAGCAGGCGACGACGCTCTCGGGCGGCGAGGCGCAACGGGTGAAACTCTCGAAGGAACTGGCGAAACGCTCGACCGGGCGCACGCTCTATATTCTCGACGAGCCGACCACGGGCCTGCATTTCGAAGATGTGCGCAAGCTCTTGGAAGTGCTGCACGAACTGGTGGAGCAGGGCAATACGGTGGTGGTGATCGAGCACAATCTCGACGTCATCAAGACCGCCGACCACATCATCGACATCGGCCCCGAGGGCGGCGATGGCGGCGGCGAGATCGTCGCGACCGGCACCCCCGAGGATGTGGCCGAGGTCGGGCGCTCGCACACCGGCCAGTATCTCAAGCCGATGCTGCGCACCGGCAAGGTCGCCGCGGAATAGCTGCGCGGCGCGGCTGCGCGGTCGTGCCATGCGTATTTGCAAAGAGAAGAAGGACCGGCGCTTGTGGCAGCGCCGGTCCTTCTTTCGTCTAGATCAAAATATCCCGGGGGTCCGGGGGCAGCGCCCCCGGCGCTTTTCAGCGCGCCAGCTGCGCGAGACCGCCGATGATGTCGAGCACGGCGCCGGTGTCGGGATCGACGCGGTAGATGTAGTCATCGACGTTGTAATAGGTGCGGCGCGGGTCAAGATCGTAGCGGCGCGGATCGCGGATCACCACGTAATCGCGGTCGATACGGTCACCCCGGTCGAAGCGGCGGTAGCGCACGCGGTCGTGGTCGCGATCGTCATAGCGGTCGTGGTCGTAGTGATCGCGGTCGTGCTCGTGACGCACCGGCGCCTGCTTTTTGTACTGGCCCGGCGGCATGCAGGCCGCGTTCTTCTTGGCAAGGCCCGGCGGGCAGCCCTTGGGCGCGGCGGTGGCGGCCATCGGGGTGGCCAGAGCGGCGGCCGACAGGGCCGCGAAAGTGAGGGTACGCAACATCATGCTCTCCTGTACGTGGTGCGGAGTTATACGCAGAGAACGCAGTCCCCCGCCGCAGCGGTTCCGTAACACATGCAAATATCAGCGGGTTTCCGCCAGCGGCTCAGGCGCTCCAATCGGGCTTTCGCTTGTCCAGAAAGGCGGAGATGCCTTCGCTGGTGTCGCGTTCGAGCATGTTCTCCACCATCACTTGTCCGGCGAACGCATAGGCCTCTTCGAGCGGCAGCTCGGCCTGCGCATAGAACGCCTGTTTGCCGATCTTCACCGCCGTCGGCAGTTTTTCGGCCACGGTCTGTGCCAGATTGAGCGTCGCGGCAGCGAGGTCTTCGGCGGGGACCCCGCGGTTGATCAGCCCCATGGCCTGCGCCTCGTCGGCATGGATAAAGCGGCCCGTGGTCAGCATCTCGAAGGCCTGTTTGCGCGGCAGGTTGCGGGTCAGCGCCACCATCGGCGTCGAACAGAAAAGACCGATGTTCACTCCGTTGACCGCAAACCGCGCGTCCTCTGCCGCCACCGCCATGTCGCAGCTCGCCACCAGCTGGCATCCGGCGGCAGCGGCGATGCCGTGGACCTGCGCGATCACCGGCTGGGGCAGGCGGGTGAGGCCGGTCATCACCTTGGCGCAGCGGGCGAAGAGATCGGCGAAATAACCCGCGCCCCTGTCCTCGGCCTGCCGCCCGGCCTGCATCTCGCGCAGGTCATGCCCGGCGCAGAACACCTTGCCCGCGCCCGAGATCACCACGGCGCGGATCGTCCTGTCTTGCCCCAGCACGTCGATCTGTTCCTGCAGCGCGGCCAGCATGGCATCCGACAGCGGGTTCAGCCGCTCGGGCGCGTTCAGCCGCAGATGCGCCACCGGCCCAGTGTCGTGACGTTCGAGAATTGCCATCTTGTCCTCCTCCATCCTCGCGGGCAGCCTAGCCAGCGGAGATGAGGGGCGAAAGAGGCGGGAGGTCGCATGACGCTGCAGTTCACCATACCGGAGATGAAGGGCTATCTGTCGGAGGTTTTTCCGCAGGTCGAGGGGATGTTCGGCATCGACCGGATGGATGAGGACCTGCTGGTGATGCGGCTGATCACCGGCGATCAGCATCTGCGCCCCGGCGGCACCGTCTCCGGCCCGTCGATGTTCGCTTTGGCGGATGTGGCGGCCTATGTGGCGACCCTGGCACGCATTGGGCGGCAGGCGTTGACCGTCACCACCCATTGCTCGATCGACTTCATGCGCAAGCCTGCCTCCGGCTGCGACCTGCTGGCCGAGGCGCGGCTGCTGAAGCTCGGGCGCAGCCTGAGCGTGACCGATGTGTTGCTCTACAGCGAAGGCTCACGCGAGGCGGTCGCCCATGCCTCGCTGACCTATGCCATTCCGCCGCGCCGCTAGGGCTCCGCGCAGCCTTAGAGCGGTTCGGGGAAGGCGAGCCCAGCCTCGGCGGCGCAGGCGCGGATGCGGGTGAGGACTTCGCCGGGCAGGGTGACGCCCTCTGTGCGGGCGCGCGCGGCGGCGCTGGCGGCGCGATCGCCGGGGATGCGCACCGGGCGCGCAGGGTCGATCGGGCGGCTGTTGCGGCAGGCCTCATTGAGATGCTCGACCTGCGCCACAAAAGCCTCGCGCCCGCCGAAGGCCTCGGGGTCGATCACCTGCAGGAAGACATTCGCGCCCCAGCGCGTCGGCGCCTCGACCCGGCCATGCCCTGCAAGCGCCTGCGTCAGCATCTCGACCATCAGCCCCATGGCGAAGCCCTTGTGGCCATGATCCGCCCCGCCCACCGGCAGGATCGAGCCCTTGGGGCTCTGGTTGATCACCGTGGGATCGGTGGTGGCACTACCGGCGCCATCCAGCATCCACGGATGCGCGAACTCGGTGCCAGAGTTGATGTGCTCGCGCACCTTCGACAGCGTGGTGATCGAGGCGCAGGTGTCGATCAGCACCGGATGATCGCGGCCCGGATAGCCCACCGCCCATGGATTCGGGGTGAGCAGCGGCTCGCAGCCGCCATAGGGCGCCACCCATTCGCCCGAGGGATCCGAGGTGGCGATGTAGCACACATAGCCCTTCTCGGCGGCGATCCGGGTCAGGGCCGACAGACAGCCGATGTGATGGCTGCGGCGGATCGCCATGGCGGCCATGCCATACTCGGCAGCGCGCGCCATGCAAGTGTCGAGCGCGTGGCGCATCACCCAGTGGCCCGGCAGGTAATTGCCATCCCAAAGCAGCGTGACCTTATTGTCGGCCAGCACCTCATGGCTGCCTTCCTTGGTCATCAGGTCCTTGGCAAGCTCGGGCAGGTAGTAGGACACCATCGAGATGCCATGGGTGGTGACCCCGATCTCATCGGTCTGGATCAAAAGCTCGGCCACGGTGGCGGCCTTGTCGGCGGGCAGACCGCCCTGTTCCAGCAGGCTGCGGGCGAGGGTGTAAAGGGCGGTGCGGTCAAATGTCTGGCTCATGGCCCTGTTGTCCTGCGCCTTTGCCCTTTGGTCAACGGCGGGTTCCCGCAACCGCCCTGCGGGGCCCCGCGGCGCGGATTTTCTGCGCTGCCGCATGGGTTACGCCAAGGCCCCACGCGCAGGAGGGGTTGCGAAGCGCCGCCATCGGCGCAATCCTCTGACCCTGAAGGCTCTGCTGCCCGCGCGCGGTGCGGCGCATAAGCCATTGGTCTAATATGCGCCCGATCATGGCCTGATAGGCTGGGCGCACTCGAAGAAGGATTTGAGCCATGGAGATGAGCGATTCCCGCGTGATCAAGGCCCCGCGAGAGGTGGTCTGGGCGGCGATCCTGAGCCCTGAGGTGCTGAAGGCCTGCGTGCCGGGCTGCACCGAACTGACCGGCACGCCCGAAGAGGGCTATCAGGCCACCGTGGTGCAAAAGGTCGGCCCGGTGAAGGCGACCTTCAAGGGCACGGTCACCCTGTCCAACATGAACGAGCCCGAAAGCCTGACGCTCTCGGGCGAGGGCAAAGGCGGCGCGGCGGGCTTTGCCAAGGGCGGCGCCGATGTCAGCTTCAAAGAGGTCGAAGAGGGCACCGAGCTGACCTACGCGGTGGACGCCAAGGTCGGCGGCAAGCTGGCGCAGCTCGGCAGCCGGATCATCGACGGTTTCGCCAAGAAGATGGCCGACCAGTTCTTCACCAATCTGCAGGACGCGGTCGAAGGCCCGGCAGACGCCGAAGCGGCACCCGAGGCCGAAGGCGAAGCCGCCGAAGAGGGTAAGAAAAAAGGCTGGTTCAAGCGGATGGTCTCGGGCTGATCCCCGTGCCAGAGTAACACCAAGCCAAAACCGAACAGTCATCCCAGGGAGGGAACGTATGACCAAGGTAACGATGACGGTGAACGGCAAATCCGTCAGCAAGGAGGTCCGGGGCAATATGCTCATGACCGAGTTTCTGCGCGACGAGCTGCATCTGACGGGCACCCATGTGGGCTGCGACACCTCGCAATGCGGCGCCTGCACGATCCACGTCAACGGCGAGAACGTGAAGGGCTGCACCATCTTCGCCGCCGAATGCGACGGCGCCGAGGTCGGCACAATCGAAGGGCAGGCCAATGCCGACGGCTCGCTCAACGTGATCCAGCAGGCGTTTCAGGACCACCACGGCCTGCAGTGCGGCTTCTGCACACCGGGCATGGTGATGGCCGCCGCCTCGCTGCTGCAGGAGAACCCCAAACCCTCCGAGGCCGAGATCCGGCATTACCTCGAGGGCAATATCTGCCGCTGCACCGGCTATCATAACATCGTCAAGGCGATCATGGCCGCCAGCGGTCAGGACGTGAGCAGCATCGCGGCGGAGTGATGCGGGGCAAATGAGAGCGGCGGGGCGTGTGGAGGCGTTCGGCCGTGCGTATTTGCAGAACAATGAAAGGCGCTGAGCGGCGCTTTTGACGGACCGGAGGCGGAGGGGAGACCGCCATCGGTGACGGGAGGACCGGCGGTCGCAAAGCGCGCCGGGTGGAGAATTCGAGGCGGGCAGGCCCGCCGGCATATCAGGGAGGAGACCCCATGCCGAAGGATCATGGAATCGGCGCGGCGCAGAAGCGGCGCGAGGACGTGCGCTTTCTAACCGGCGCCGGTCAGTACACCGACGACATCAACACCTATGGGCAGGCCTACTGCCATTTCCTGCGCTCGGATGTGGCGCATGGCAAGATCACCTCGATCGACACCAGCGCCGCCGAGGCGATGCCCGGCGTGGTGCGCATCTTCACCGGCAAGGACTTCGAAGGCATCGGCGGGCTGCCCTGCGGTTGGCAGGTCACCGACAAGCACGGCGAGCCGATGAAGGAACCGGCGCATCCGGTTCTGGCGCAGGGCAAGGTGCGCCATGTGGGTGATCCGATCTGCGCGGTGATCGCCGACACGCTCGATCAGGCGCGCGATGCCGCCGAGGCCATCGAGGTGGAGATCGAAGATCTTCCGGCGGTGGTCGACATGAAGGCGGCGCTGGAGAGCGGTGCGGCCCTGGTGCACGACGATCTGGCGGACAACCTGTGTTATGACTGGCAGTTCGGCTCGGATCAGGAGGCGGTGGACAAGGCCTTTGCGGAGGCCGCTCATGTCACCACTCTGGAGCTGGTCAACAACCGGCTGGTCGCCAATCCGATGGAGCCGCGCGTGGCGCTTGGCGAATACAACCGCGCCAATGACGAAAGCACGCTCTACACCACCTCGCAGAACCCGCATGTGATCCGCCTGCTGATGGGGGCCTTTGTGCTGGGCATTCCCGAGCACAAGCTGCGCGTGGTCGCGCCTGATGTCGGCGGCGGCTTTGGCACGAAGATCTTCCACTACGCCGAGGAGGCCTTCGTCACCTTCGCCTCGCGGCAGATCAACCGGCCCGTCAAGTGGACCTCGACCCGCTCCGAGGCCTTCATGTCCGATGCCCATGGCCGCGATCACGTGACCAAGATCGAACTGGCGCTGGATGCGGACAATAACTTCATCGGGCTGCGCACCGACACGCTGGCCAATATGGGGGCGTATCTGTCGACCTTCTCCAGCTCGGTGCCCACATGGCTGCACGGCACGCTGATGGCGGGCAACTACAAGACCCCGGCAATTCAGGTGAACGTCAAGGCGGTCTTTACAAACACCGTGCCGGTCGACGCCTACCGCGGCGCGGGCCGCCCCGAGGCGACCTTCCAGCTTGAGCGGCTGGTGGACAAGGCGGCGCGGGAGCTGGGCGTGGACCCGATCAAGCTGCGCCGTCAGAACTTCATCGAGAGCTTCCCCTATGCGACCCCGGTGGCGGTGGAATATGACACCGGCGACTATGTGGCGACCATGGACAAGCTCGAAGCGATGATCGACATCCCCGGCTTTGCCGCCCGCCGCGCCGAGAGCGAGGCGAAGGGCAAGCTGCGGGGCCTTGGGGTCAATTGCTACATCGAGGCTTGCGGCATCGCGCCGTCGAACCTTGTTGGGCAGCTTGGCGCGCGGGCGGGGCTCTACGATGCCGCCACCGTGCGGGTGAATGCCACCGGCTCGATTTCGGTGATGGTCGGCGCGCATAGCCACGGGCAGGGGCATGAGACCGCTTTCCCGCAGGTGGTGGCCGACATGCTGGGCATCGACGAGAGCATGATCGACATCGTCCACGGCGACACCTCGAAGATCCCCTTCGGCATGGGCACCTATGGCTCGCGCTCCTTGGCGGTCTGCGGCTCGGCCATGGTCTGCGCCACCGAGAAGATCATCAACAAGGCCAAGAAGATCGCGGCCCATCTGATGGAGGCTTCGGAGGGCGACATCGAACTGAAGGACGGGCAGTTCACCGTTGCGGGCACCGACAAATCGGTGGCCTGGGGCGATGTGACCCTCGCCGCCTATGTGCCGCACAACTACCCGCTCACCGAGATCGAGCCGGGGCTGGAAGAGACCGCCTTCTATGATCCGGCCAATTTCACCTATCCCGCGGGGGCCTATGCCTGCGAGGTGGAGGTCGACCCCGAGACCGGCAAGGTCACCATCGAACGCTTTGCCGCCGCCGATGATTTCGGCAATGTGGTGAACCCGATGATCGTCGAGGGGCAGGTGCATGGCGGACTGGCGCAGGGCATCGGTCAGGCGCTGCTGGAAAGCTGCGTCTACGATTCCGACGGCCAGCTGCTCTCGGCCAGCTACATGGATTACGCCATGCCGCGCGCCGGGGATGTGCCGTTCTATATGGTCGACCACAGCTGCGCCACGCCCTGCACCCACAACCCGCTTGGGGTGAAGGGCTGCGGCGAGGCCGGGGCCATCGGCTCGCCGCCCGCGGTGGTCAACGCGGTGCTCGATGCGCTCAACCATGCGGGACATGACGTGGCGCATATCGACATGCCCGTTTCGCCGCATCGTGTGTGGCAGGCAATGCAGGGCTAGGGGATTTCAGCGCTATTTCCCGGCGCAGGTGCTTGCATCTCGCGCCGGGGGACGTGAGTATTTGGCGAAAGATGAAAGGGATAGCGGCAGGGCCCGCACCCTTTTCGCAGGAGGATGACGATGTACAGCTTCGACGTTGTGAAACCCGGCACGCTGGATGACGCGCTGGCCGCGCTTGGCGAGGATGAGGCGCAGGCGCTGGGGGGCGGGCAGACGCTAATCCCCTCGCTCAAACAGCGGCTTGCCATGCCTTCGGTGCTGGTGAGCCTTACCGGGATCGAAGAGATCAAGGGCGTGTCCAGCGAGGGCGGCGTGCTGACCGTCGGCGGCGGTGCCAGCCACGCCAGCGTGGCGCGCGAGGCGGCCTCGAGCTACTCGGCGCTGGCGGCGCTGGCGGGCAATATCGGCGATCCGGCGGTGCGCAACCGTGGCACCGCGGGCGGCAGCCTTGCCAACAACGATCCGGCGGCCTGCTATCCGGCAGCGGCGCTGGCCTCGGGCGCGACGATCGTGACCAACGCGCGCGAGATCGCGGCGGATGAGTATTTTCAGGGCATGTTCACCACGGCGCTCGACGAAGGCGAGATCATCACCGCGGTGAAATTCCCGATCCCGGAAAAGGCCGCCTACATCAAGTTCGAACAGCCCGCCTCGCGCTTTGCACTGGTGGGGGTCTTCGTGGCGAAATTCGCGGACGGCGTGCGCGTCGCGGTGACCGGCGCGTCGGAAGAGGGCGTGTTCCGCTGGACCGAGGCCGAAGCAGCGCTGTCGGGCGATTTCTCGGCCGCGGCGCTCGACGGGCTGTCGGTGCCAGCCGAGGGGCTGATGACCGACCTGCATGGCTCGGCGGCCTACCGCGCGCATCTTATCGGCGTGCTGACCAAACGGGCCGTCGCGCAGGCGTAACCCTTTGCGCGGCTGCGGATTGGCGCCCTCCGGGAGACCGGGGGGCGTTTTCTGTTGCGCGGGCTAGCGCGCGAGGGCCAGCAGGCCCGGCACGTCCAGATGCTGCTCCATATGATCGGCCAGCGCGTCGAGCACGCTGTCGACCTTGGCCTCATAGCGCAGATCGCTGCGCGACACGCCCAGCCCGTCGAGCCAGTGCGAACGGAAGGCATCGTCGGCAAACAGCCCGTGCAGATAGCTGCCGGTGATGCGCCCGCCCAATGAGATCGCCCCATCGGGCGCGCCGTCCACCATCGCGAAGGGCCGGGCGCAATCGGGGCCGTCGGTCTGGCCGATGTGGATCTCATAGCCATCGAGCGGCATGCCGCTGGCGGCATGGGTCGCGCGCACGCGGGTCAGGCGTTTCTCGGCAGTCATCACCGTCTCCACATCCAGCAGGCCGAGGCCCGCGTCCGTGCCAGCGGGGCCCTCGATCCCCTCGGGGTCCGAGATGCTGCGGCCCAGCATCTGGTAGCCGCCGCAGATGCCGAGCACATGGCCCCCGCGACGCACATGCGCGGCGAGGTCGACGTCCCAGCCCTGCGCGCGCAGAAAGGCCAGATCGCCGCGGGTGGATTTGCTGCCGGGCAGGATCACCAGATCGGTATCGCCGGGGATCGCCTCGCCGGGGGGCAGCATCGACAGCGAAACGCCCGGCTCCTGCGCCAGCGGATCGAGATCGTCGAAATTGGCAATGCGTGAAAGCGCGAGGCAGACCACCTTGAGCCCCACGGCACGGGAGCGGCGCGGCAGGTCGAGCGCATCCTCGGCGGGCAGAAGATGCGCGTCGCGGAACCACGGCAGCACGCCGAAGCCGCGCCAGCCGGTGTGCTCGACGATCATCTGGTAGCCATCGTCAAAGAGCGTGGGATCGCCCCGGAACTTGTTGATCAGGAAGCCTTGCACCATCTCGGTATCGCCCGCATCCATGACCGCCTGCGTGCCGACGATCTGCGCGATGACGCCGCCGCGGTCGATGTCTCCGGCCAGCACCACGGGCACATTCGCCGCCCGGGCAAAGCCCATATTGGCGATGTCGCGCGGGCGCAGGTTCACTTCGGCGGGGCTGCCCGCGCCCTCGACCAGCACCAGATCATGCGCCGCGCGGAGCCGCTCGAAGCTCTCCAGAACGGCCTGCATCAGGCGCGGGCGGAGCCCGGCGTAATCGCGCGCCTGCGTGGTGGCGATGCGCTTGCCCTGCAGCACCACCTGCGCGCCGATGTCGCTCTCGGGCTTCAGCAGCACCGGGTTCATGTCGGTGATCGGCTCGAGCCCGCAGGCGCGGGCCTGCAGCGCCTGCGCCCGGCCAATCTCGCCGCCATCCGCCGTCACCGCCGCGTTGTTCGACATGTTCTGCGGCTTGAAGGGCGCGACGCTGAAGCCCCGGCGGCGCGCGGCACGGCAGAGCCCCGCCACCAGCATCGATTTGCCGACGTTCGAGCCGGTGCCCTGCAGCATCAGCGCGGGCATGCGCAGCCTCCGGCGGGGGCGAGATCGGGGGCGGCGCGCTGGGGGGCAGGCGGCGGGCCGGCGTATTTGCGGAACAATGAAAGGGCGGGCATTGCGAGGCTCTCAGGGGTGCTCTTTGGTCCCCTGAGTGCCATTGCGCGCGCCCGGAGGCCAGCCGGAAACGCTCAGGAGCGGGCGATGTAGCGGTCGCGGCGGTGGTTGATCGAGATCAGCGCGTTGAGGATGATCGCGCCTAAGAGCGACCAGAGCACCTGCATCGGCTCGAACAGCAGCGCCGCCAGCGCGAAGACCAAAAGGTCAAAGCCCAATTGCACCCAACCCGCCTTGATCCCGCGGGTGTCCTGCAGCCAGAGTGCGACGATGCCGACACCGCCCAGTGTCGCACCATGGCGGAAAAGCGACAGCAGGCCGATGCCCGCGCAGACGCCAAAGAGCGCGGCGGCCAGCGGCGGCGAGACCTTGATATTCATCGCCAGCGGCAGCAGGTCCACCATGCTCGACATCAGCGCCACCGAGATGAAGCTCTTGATGGTGAAGCGCCAGCCCAGCTGTTTCACCGCGAGGATGTAGAAGGGCGCATTGAGCAGGAAGAAAAGCAGGCCGAAGCGCAGCCCCGTGGGCTCGCCCAGCACGAGCGCGAGACCGGCGATCTGACCGGTGAAGAGACCCGAGGCGCGCAGGAACTGGATGCCGAGCGCAACCAGAGTTGTGCCGACGAGAATGCCGTGGACGTCTTCCCACAGCGTATGACGATCAGGAGGGGGGCTTTCTAGGAGGAGCATGGGGCAGGAATGCTGACCTTTATCGGCAAGGTCAAGGGGTGTTCGCTGCAGCGCGGCGTCAGCCTGCGGGGGACGCACAGAAATGAGGCAGTAAAGCAAACGGCCGGCCCCTTGGGACCGGCCGCGTTTTCAGGGGCTTGGCGTCAGGCCGCGCCGAGCGCCTTATTGAGGTTCTCGTCGACCTTCTCGAGGAAGCCCATGGTGGTGAGCCACTTCTGGTCCGGCCCAACGAGCAGCGCGAGGTCTTTGGTCATCCAGCCCGATTCCACGGTCTGCACCACCACCTTCTCGAGCGTCTCGGCGAAACTCATCAGCTGCGCATTGGCGTCGAGCTTGGCGCGGTGCTTGAGGCCGCCGGTCCATGCAAAGATCGAGGCGATGGAGTTGGTCGAGGTCGCCTGACCCGCCTGATGCTGGCGGTAGTGGCGGGTGACCGTGCCGTGTGCCGCTTCGGCCTCGACGATCTTGCCATCGGGGGTCATCAGCTGCGAGGTCATCAGGCCGAGCGAGCCGAAGCCCTGCGCCACGGTGTCCGACTGCACGTCGCCATCGTAGTTCTTACAGGCCCAGACGAAGCCGCCGTTCCACTTCATGGCGCAGGCCACCATGTCGTCGATCAGCCGGTGTTCGTACCAGATTTTCTTCTTCTTGAACTCGGCCTCGAACTCTTCCTCAAAGACCTTCTGGAAGAGGTCCTTGAAGCGCCCGTCATAGGCCTTGAGGATGGTGTTCTTGGTCGACAGATACACCGGCCAGCCCATCATCAGCCCGTAGTTGAACGAGGCGCGGGCGAAGTCGATGATCGAGCTGTCGAGGTTATACATCGCCTGATAGACGCCAGCGGAGGGCGCCTGGTAGACCTCTTTCTCGATCACCGTGCCGTCCTCGCCGACGAATTTCATCGTCAGCGTGCCAGCGCCGGGGAAGTGGAAATCGGTGGCTTTGTACTGATCGCCGAAGGCGTGGCGGCCAATGACGATGGGCCGGGTCCAGCCGGGCACCAGACGCGGCACATTGCGGCAGATGATCGGCTGGCGGAAGACCACGCCGCCAAGGATGTTGCGGATCGTGCCGTTGGGCGAGCGCCACATCTTCTTGAGGCCGAATTCCTCGACCCGTGCCTCATCGGGGGTGATCGTGGCGCATTTCACCGCGACACCGATCTCTTTGGTCTTTTCCGCCGCGTCGATGGTGATCTGGTCCTCGGTGCGGTCACGCTCTTCGATCCCGAGGTCGTAATAGAGCAGATCGACGTCCAGATAGGGCAGGATGAGTTTCTTCTTGATGAAGTCCCAGATGATCCGGGTCATCTCGTCCCCGTCCATTTCGACGATGGGGTTCTCGACCTTGATCTTCGACATGGGTGTCCCTTTCGATGGCTGAGTCGGCTGAGTGGCATGTAGCGCGTTTCCCTGCGGGAGGGAAGGATGGTATGCAGTCGTATACCGTAACGTCGTCATTTTTCCATGATGAGCGCGGTGGAATTAGCGAAATAGAAAACCTTCGCCACTTATGCAGGCGTCATGGATCAGAAGATTGAGGATTTCATGACCGTGCTGCTTTTGGGATTTGTTCTGAGCGTCTCCCTCGCGGCAGGGGGCGTGGCGCTGTTTGGGGACTCTCCGGCGAATGGGGCTGCGCCGGGCCCCGTGCTGGTCATCGCGCCGCCATGGGGACCGGGGGCCGCGGCTCTGATCCGTGGTGCTGGCGGGCGGATGGTCGGCCCGGTGAGCGCGCCGTTTGGCGCCTTGGCGAGTTTCGAGGGACCGGTCCCGGTGGCTCGGCTGCGCGCGCTTGGCGCGTGGGGCGTGCGCGATGCATCGGTTCTGGCGGCCTACTGCGGGGGACAGCCATGAGCAGCGTATCAAATATCCTCGGCCTACGCGCCCTGCAGGCGCGCGTGCAGGCGATGTCGGCGCAGACGCTGCTTCTGCTGCTGGGCGTCATGCTGCTGCCGGTGCATATGGCCACCGATCTCTACCTTGGGCGTACCGGCATGGCCGGAACGCTGATCTCGGTCACGCTCTTGCTGGTCGCCGGTGCCGCGACGCGCCTGCGCAGCCGGTTGACCGACTATGTGCTCGCCGCCGTGGTCATCGCCGAAGTCGTCGAACTCACGGCGGCCTATCGCCTGCACCCGTGGCAGCTTGATACTCATATGCTGTATTTCGTCATGCTGGCCGGTATCTCGATCCTCGGACGGGTGAGCGTGCTGATGTTCGGCTGCGCGCTCGTCGCGGTTCAGCACCTCGCTTTGGTGTTCATCATGCCGGCGCTGGTCTTTCCCTCGACCGATCTGGTGGAAAATCTGATGCGCGTGCTCCTGCATGGCGGCATCGTCCTGATGGAGGGGCTGATCCTCACCATGGCGATCATGCAGCGCAACGCCGCGCAGCGCCATCTTGCGGAAAGCGCCGAACGGCTCGCCGACGAAAGTCACCGGGCGGCTGAGGCCAAGCAACGCGCCGAGCAGGCCGCACGCCAGACCGAGGACATGGCCGCACGGTTCTCGCGGCATCTGCACGACCTTGCCGAGCGCAACCTTGATTGCGCGGTCGAGACGCCGATGGACGGCGCCTTCGAAGATCTCCGGCGCGATTTCAACCGCGCGCTCGGCCAGTTGCAGGGGGCTTTGGGCAGTTCGCGCCGCACCGCCGATGGCGTCGACGAAGAGGCTGCGGCGCTGGAGCAAGTGACCGGCGATCTCTCGACCCGAAGCGAGCGGCAACCGCAGGAACTCAGCGGGGCGGCAAGCGGCATGGCCGAGGTAACATCGGCGTTGCGCGGCACCGCGCAGCGCGCCGGGGAGCTTGCCGATCAGGCGCGGCTCGCGCGCACCAGCGCCGAGGAAGGCGGCACGGTCACCCATCGCGCCATGGAGGCGATGCAACTGATCGAAGAAAGCTCCTCGGAGGTCGGCAAGATCATCGACCTGATCGATGATATTTCCTTCCAGACCAACCTTCTTGCCCTCAATGCCGGGGTCGAGGCCGCCCGCGCCGGTGAAAGTGGCAAGGGCTTTGCCGTGGTCGCCTCTGAGGTGCGACAGCTTGCGCAGCGCACCTCCGAGGCCGCCGCCGGGGTAAAGAAACTGATCCTCGACAGCGAGGATCAAGTCTCGGAAGGCGCCAAGCTGGTCAATGAGGCGGGGGGCAGGCTCTCCAGCATCGTCGACGCGGTGAGCACCGTCAGCAATATGATCGCCGAGATACGCGATGATGCGCGCGGCCAATCCGAACGGCTCTCCACGCTCTCCGATGCCGTCTCGCGGCTCGACAGCCAGACACAAGAGAGCGCGGCGCTGAGCGAGGAAATGGCCGCGATGGGTCTCCGGCTGCGCGGCCACGCGCGCGATCTCACGCAAGAGATGGCGATCTTCCGGCTGGGCACCCCCCGAACGGGACCGGAGGTTGCCCTTACCCCGCCGACTCGAGCTTCTTCAGCTTGAGCATCAGAAGCGTCGCGACAATCACCTCGACAAAGACACCACAGGCGAGCGGCAGCGGCGTGCCGTCGAACATCAGCCCAACCGGCACCGCCATCAGCACCGCAAGCACGGTGGAAATCGCACCGATAAGCGAAGAGGCCATCCCGGCGATATGCCCAACCGGCTCCATTGCGATGGCGTTCACATTGCCCATGGTCATTCCCATCTGAAAGAACACGGTGATCTGCCAAAGGTAGAAGACGGCAAAGCCTGCGGTTCCGGAAATCCCGCTGGCAAACGCCACGATGGCGATGCCCGAGAAGAGGATCTGCGCGGCCAGCACCGCGGTCACGATCCGCCGCATTCCAAGCCGTCCTACAAGCCGCGCGTTCACAAAGCTCGCAGAGGCGGCAAAAACCGCCGCAGCCCCAAACCAGATCGGGAAATAGGTCCCCTGATTGAAGCTCACGTCATAGATCTGCTGCACCGACGAGATCATCGAGAACATCGTCGCCTGACACAGCGCCTGCACGCCGATCGAGACGCGGACAACGGGATGCGCCAAAAGCTCCTTCACCGCCGCCCAAAGCGGACCCGCGCGGAACGGGCGCCGACGCTCGCGCGGCAGGGTTTCGGGCAGGCGGATGCTCAACCAGATCGCGATCACCGAAGCAAACGCGACGAAGGCCAGAAACACGCCGCGCCAGCCCGAAAGCCCGATGATCAGCGTGCCGATGCTCGGGGCCAGCGCCGGGAACAGGGTGAAGACCATCATCACAAAGGACATGATCTGTGCCATGCCGCGCCCGGCGTAGACGTCACGCACAATGGCCAGCGCCACCACCCGCGGCCCAGCGGCGCCGAGCCCCTGCAGCATGCGCGCGGCTAGCACCCATTCGAGCGTTTCGGCATTCGCCGCCAGCAGAGCGGCGCAGATGTAGACGGCGATCCCGCCAAGGATCACAGGTTTGCGTCCAAAGGTGTCCGACAGCGGCCCCGTGAACAGCGTGCCAACCCCCATCCCGAGCACAAAACTGGTGACCACCAGCTGCGCGCGGTTAATGTCATCGGGCGTCAACTCCTGCCCGATTTGCGGCAGCGCGGGCAGCATGGCGTCGATGGAAAAGGCGATTGTCGCGAACATCGACGCCAGCAGCGCGATCAGTTCGAAACGGCTCGGTCCCTTGGACGCGGCAGCCGCGCCCGGGGTCTGAGAGGAAGTCATGGTCATTTCGGCCTCGGCGGGAAAACCCCGCGGGCACGATGAACGCAGGGGGGGGGCAGGGTAGGGAGATGCCGCAGGGCTATCTCGAAACGTCACGTAACGAAAGGCCGCCGGGACTCCATTGGCGCACAGAGCGCCCACGCCTCACGCACAGTCGCCCCCCTTAGGCCTGCGCCTTGACCTCTTCGATGACCCGCTCCCAAAGCTCGGTCGCCTGCGCACCCGGCACCGCATGCTGCCCGGCCACGACAAAGGTCGGCACCGCCTGCACGCCCATGCCGCGCGCCGCTTGGTCCATCTCGGCGATTTCCTTACGATCAGACTCCGAGTCCAGCAACCGCATCACCACAGCGGCATCCATGCCGCAGCTGTCGGCGATATCGCCCAGCACTTCGGCGTCCCCGATGTTTCGGCCATCCACGAAATACGCGCGGAAGAGCGAGGACACCACAGCGGTTTGCACGCCTTCGATCCCGGCCCAATGGATCAGCCGATGCGCATCCAGCGTCGACGGCGTGGTGGCGATCTTGTCGAGGTTGATCTCCAGCCCGGCTTCCGCGGCCTTCTCGGCCACCGGAAGATAGGCCTCGACCGCGCCGTCCTTGCCGCCGAATTTCGCCTCGAGGTAAGTGCGGCGGTCCATGCCGCCCGCGGGCATCTCGGGATTGAGCATGAAGGGGCGCCAGCGGATGGTGAACGGGTGGTCGTGATGCGCCGCAAGCGCACGATCCAGAAGGCCTTTACCGATGTAGCACCAGGGGCAGATCGGGTCGGAGAAAATATCAAGCGTGGTCATCGGTCATCCATCCTTTGCGGCCTCATAACAGCCGCGCGGACGATTGGCGAGGCACAGCAGCCCCCCAGCTGCCTATTTCGGAAAATTCCGAAACGGCCACCCCTGCAACGGATCCAATCGCTGCCCCGGCTTCTTCTCTTCAAAAATACGCCGGGGGTGAGGCCGAAGGCCGAGGGGGCAGCGCCCCCTGAAACCGCACGATTTGGAGCGCCAGCGCAAGATTTGGCGAAGGCAGCGGCGGTGCCGATCCAGAGAGGGGCGGATGGGTTGGAACACGCGTCGGACGCAGCTGCCAAAACTCTCTCTGACCCGATAACTTCAAGCGACACACGCAAAAATTGTGCTAAGGTCATCACGCGAGTTTGATTCTAAGCGATTAAAAAATTGGAGAAAAGTGATGTCTCGATCATATCTTCTGGCGGTGCCGCTGGCGGTGCTGGGCCTTGCGGGCCCGGTCGTCGCGCAGGACCAGCCCGAGAAACCCAATATCCTGGTGATCTGGGGCGATGACATTGGCTGGTCGAACCTGTCGTCCTACGGGATGGGCACCATGGGCTACACCACGCCCAATATCGACCGCATCGCGATGGAGGGCATCCGCTTCACCGATCACTACGCGCAGCCAAGCTGTACCGCAGGCCGCGCCGCCTTCATCACCGGGCAATACCCGATCCGATCGGGCATGACGACGGTGGGCCAGCCGGGCTCGGCGCTTGGCCTGCAGGCCGCCTCGCCCACGCTTGCAGAAGAACTGAAGCAGATCGGCTACCGCACCGGCCATTTCGGCAAGAACCACCTTGGCGACCGCAACGAGCACCTGCCGACGGTGCACGGCTTCGACGAGTTCTTCGGCAATCTCTATCACCTCAACACCCAAGAAGAGGCCGAGCAGCGCGACTATCAGAACTTCGGCAAGGCCTTCTCGGGCTCTCTGGAAGACTATGAGGCGCAGTTCGGCACGCGCGGTGTGATCCACTCCTTCGCCTCCGAGACCGACGATCCCACCGAGCAGCCGCGCTTTGGCAAGATCGGCATGCAGACCATCGAGGACACCGGCCCGCTCACCCAAGAGCGGATGAAGATGTTCGACGAGGAAGAGGTGCTGCCGCTGGCGATCGACTTCATGTCCGCCGCCAAGGAAGCGGGCGAGCCCTTCTTCGTCTGGCTCAACACCAGCCGGATGCACCTCTACACCCGTCTCAGTGACGAGTGGCGCTATGCCGCCGAGCAATATACCTCCGAGGCCGATTTCTACGGCTCGGGCATGCTGCAGCACGACCATGACATCGGCATGGTGCTCGACTGGCTCGACGAGCAGGGCCTCGCGGACAACACCATCGTCTGGTACTCGACCGACAACGGCCCCGAGCACAATTCGTGGCCGCATGGTGGCACCTCGCCGTTCCGCGGCGAGAAGATGACCACCTACGAAGGCGGCGTGCGCGTGCCCTCGATGATCCGCTGGCCGGGCCATTTCGACGAGGGCAAGATCCTCAACGGCATTCAGGGCCATCAGGACATGTTCACCTCTCTGGCCGCCGCCGCCGGGATCGAGGATGTGGCCGCCGAGGTCATGGAAGAAAAGCAGCAGTATATCGACGGTGTGAACAACCTGCCGTACTGGATGGGCGAGCAGGACCAGTCGGCGCGCAACAGCATCTTCCACTACTACGAAAGCAAGCTGACCGCCGTGCGGATGGGACCGTGGAAGTTCCACTTCTCCACCAAGGAAGACTATTACGACAGCCTCGAAGCGCGCACCGCGCCGCTGGTCTTCAACATCCGGATGGACCCGTTCGAGAGCTACAGCAGCACCGATGCCTATGGTCACCTGATGCAGAAGGTCTCGTGGCTGATGCAGCCGATGAGCGTGCTGATGGGCCAGCACCTGCAGACGCTGGCGGAATATCCGCCGGTGCAGGGCGGCGCCTCCTTCGACATGTCGAATGTGGTCGCGGACTTCCTCGACAACGCGATGCAGTAAGACAACCGACGCGGCCCAATGTCTATGGGCCGCGTCCCGTCATTTTTGCCCAGTCTAGTTTTGCCCAGTCCAAGATTGCCCTGCCTAAGATGGTCAGGGCCCCTTAGACCCCGGCGATTGGAAGAGCATCACAGCGGGGGACAAAGGCGCTGTACCTCGTCCGTGCGCAAACGCTGCCGCGCGACGTACTGACCAAGCGCCGACGCCTCTTGCCGCCTTAGCTCAGCCGCGCCCACGCCCTTCGAAGCGCGGCAACATGGCCGAAAAATCCCGGCCCCGACCGTCTTCCTCTTCGACGAAACTGCGGTAGAGCTCCAACGCCCGCGCGCCCATGGGTGTGTCGGCGTCTGCGGCTTCGGCGGCCTGCTGCGACAACCCCAGATCCTTGAGCATCAACTCGGCCGCGAAGCCGGGCTTATAGTCATTGTCGGCGGGCGACTGCGGCCCGACGCCGGGCGCGGGACAATAGGCGTTCATTGACCAGCTGTAGCCCGAAGAGGTGGAGACCACATCGAACATCGCCTCGCGCGACAGCCCCAGCTTGTCGGCCAGTGCAAAAGCCTCGCAGGTGGCGATCATGGTGACGCCAAGGATCATATTGTTGCAGATTTTCGCCGCCTGCCCATTGCCCGAAGGCCCGCAGTGCACCGCTTTCTGACCCATGATGTCAAAGAGCGGCCCCGCGATGGCAAAGGCCTCTGCGCTGCCGCCGACCATGAAGGTGAGCGTGCCGCCCGCCGCGCCGCCGATGCCGCCCGACACCGGCGCATCCAGCGCGCCCAGACCTGCGGCCTGCGCCGCCTCGGCCACCGCCCGCGCGCTTTCCACATCGACGGTGGAGCAATCGAGCAGCACCGCACCCGGCGTCATCGCCGGGATGATCTCTTCGGCCACGCTGCGCAGGATCGCACCATTGGGCAGCATGGTGATCACCACCTCTGCGCCGGTGGCGGCCGCAGCCGCGCTGGACGCCTGCGAAGCCCCTTCGACGGACACGCCCGCCACGTCGAACCCGGTGACGTCATGGCCCGCAGCGATAAGGTTGGCCGCCATCGGCCCGCCCATATTGCCAAGCCCGATAAATCCGATCTTCATCTCTATCTCCTCCCCCTTAACCTTGCTGCATCCGCCCCGTCAGAGCACCAGTTCCTGCGCCCCCAGCGGGGCGAGCAGCGCGGCGACGCGCTCTGGCGGCACCGCGTCCAGCGTCATGCCCCAATGCGGGTTGCGGTCCTTGTCGATCAGCTGCGCGCGCACCCCTTCGAGGAAATCGCCTTCCTGCATGATGCGGTAGGCGACGCGGAATTCCTGCGCCAGCGCGGCGTCGATATCGCTTGGCGCCGGACCGAGCCGGGCGAGCATCTCCAGCGTGGTGGCCATCGACAGCGGCGAGTTGCGGCGGATCTGCTTGAGCGCGGCCGCGGCCCAATCCGCGCTCTCGGCCTCTAGGCTCTCGGCAATCTTGGGCAGGCGATCCGATGCATAGGCCGCGTCGATCTCTGCCTGCGCCGCGGCCATGGGGCTCTCCGGGGCAGGGCGCGCCACCTCTTCCAGCGCCGAGGTCTCGCCGCTGTCGGTCAGGCGCTCTTTGAGCAGAGGCCAGTCCCCCTCGGGCACAAAGTGATCGGCAAATCCCGCGTGCAGCGCGTCGCCGGGGCCCATACGCGCGGCGGTCAGCGCCAGATGCGCGCCGAGCCGCCCCGGCGCGCGGGCCAGCAAGTAGGAGCCACCGACGTCGGGCACAAAACCGATGCCGCATTCGGGCATCGCCACCTGCGCGCTCTCGCCGACGATCCGGTGCGAACAATGCCCGCCAAGACCAACCCCGCCGCCCATGATGAAGCCATGCATGAAGGCGACGATGGGCTTGGGGTAGGCGGCAAGCTTGGCATTCATCCGGTACTCATCCGCCCAGAAGCGGCGGCCGAAATCCACATCGCCCTTCAGGCCGCGGCGGTACATCTCGGCAATATCGCCCCCGGCGCAAAAGGCCCGCTCGCCCTCGGCGTCGAGGATGATCAGCGCCACCTCGGGATCGTCCGCCCAAGCATCGAGCGCCTTTTCGATCGCAAGGCACATCTCCCAACTGAGCGCGTTCAGCGCCTTCGGGCGGGTCAGGGTGATATGGCCAGCACGGCCGCTCTTGCGGGTCTCGACCTCTGTCGTCGGGTTTTCCAGCGTGGACATCTCGGTCATCGGCTTCCAATCAGGCTGCGCGCGGTGATCATGCGCATGATTTCATTGGTCCCTTCGAGGATCTGATGCACGCGCAGGTCGCGCACCAGCTTCTCGATACCGTAGTCCGCAAGATAGCCATAGCCACCGTGCAATTGCAGACATTGGTCGACCACCTTCGATCCCGCCTCGGTCACGAACTTCTTGGCCATGGCGCAGAATTTCGTGGCATCGGGCGCACCAGTGTCGAGCTTCCACGCCGCCTGCCGCAGAAAGACGCGGGCGGCCTGCAGTTCGATCTCCATATCGGCAAGGCGGAACTGCAGCGCCTGAAACTGGTCGATGCTCTGACCGAAGGCGCGGCGTTCGGCCATATAATCCAGCGTCGCATCCAGCGCCGCCTGAGCGGCCCCGAGCGAGCAGGCCGAGATATTGAGCCGCCCGCCGTCGAGCCCCGCCATGGCGTAGCGAAAGCCCTTGCCTTCCTCGCCCAGCAGATTGCCCAGCGGCACCTCGCAGCCGTCGAACTGCACCTGCCGGGTCGGCTGGCTCTTCCAGCCCATCTTCTGCTCGAGCCCGCCAAAGCTCAGCCCTTCGGTGCCATCCTCGACCAGCAGCGCCGAGATGCCCTTGGGCCCCTCAGCGCCGGTGCGGCACATGACGACATAGGCGTCGGAATATCCGCCGCCGGAGATGAACGCCTTGCTGCCGGTGAGCCGGTAGCTGTCGTTGCTCTTCTCGGCCTTGGTGCGCAGCGCGGCGGCGTCCGAGCCCGAGCCCGGCTCGGTGAGACAGTAAGACAGCACCGTTTCCATGCTCAGCGCGCCGGGCAGCACCCGTGCCTTCATCTCCTCCGAGCCATAGGCGTCGATCATCTTGGCGCACATATTGTGGATCGACAGGAAGGCCGCCACCGAGGGGCAGGCCATGCTGAGCGCCTCAAAGACCAGCGTGGCATCAAGCCGTGTCAGCCCCGAGCCGCCGCTCTCTTCGGTGACATGAAGCCCGCCGAACCCAAGTTCCGCCAGCTTCGGCCAGAGATCGCGGGGGATGGTGCCCTCGGCCTCCCAGTCGCGGGCGAAGGGCGCGATATGCTCCTGCCCGAACGCCTTTGCCATGTCGAAGATCGCCTGCTGCTCCTCGCTCGGTGCAAACTCCATGGGGCCTCCCTTTCCCGATGGCTCCGGGGCCTCCCAACCCCGGAAATGAACACTTGTTCAGAACATGGCCGGAATCGCCCGGCGATGCAAGCCGCGCACCGACGGCAGCTTCCTCTTGGCACAAATATCCCGGGGGTGAGGCGCGCAGCGCCGAGGGGGCAGCGCCCCTTTATCAAGGGCTGGCACGTGCTCAGCCGCCGATTGCGTATTTGCGGAACAATGAAGGGCTCAGGCCGCGCATTCACGCAGGGCGACGACGCGGCGGATCTCGTCTTCGACCTTGCCCAGCAGGATAGCGTTGTCGAATTTCTCCTCGGCGGTGGCGCGCGCGGCGCGGGACATGGCGGCGCGATCGGGCAGGTCGAGCACTTTCGAGATCGCCCCGGCAAACCCGGCCTCGTCCCATTCGGGCACCAGAAAGCCGGTCTCACCCTCGGTCACCGCTTCGGGAATCCCTGCGTGTTGGGTCGAGACGGTGATGCATCCCGCAGCCAGCGCCTCTTGAATGGCCGTGGGCAACCCTTCGGTGTTGCCGTTCTTGTCGGTGATCGAATGCTGCAGGAAGGTCTCGGTGGTGAGCAACTGCTTGCGGACCTCCTCGTGCGGCAGCGCGCCGGTGAAGGTGACTTGCTCTGCGACGCCAAGCTCGGCCGCGAGAGCCTTGGAGGGCTCAAGCAGCGGGCCATCGCCGATGAAGGTGAGATGCGCCTCGCGCCCCTTGGCGGCGGCGGCGAAGGCGCGCAGCGTGACCTGCGGCGCTTTCTTGTCAACCATCCGGCCCACGGCGAGGCAGCTTCCCGGCACTTTCTCGCCCGGCACGAAGCGGCGCACGTCAACGCCCGAGGGCACCACATGGGAATTGGGATGGGTGACGCCGTGCTTGGCCAGATTGTCGAGCAGGAACTGCGAGACCGAGAACACCCCGTCGAGCCGCGGCATCATCTTGCGGTAGCTTTTGACCCGCTGCGCCGAGGTCAGCGCACGCGAGGCATCGGTGCCGCGGAAATAGGTGAAGACCGGCAGGTTCATCTCATTGGCGAGCTTGGCCACCACCAGCGCCTGCGTGCCGAACTCGGCGAGGATCACCTCGACTCCCTGATCGTGCAGCCATTGCTTGAGACGGGATTTGTTGTTGCCGAAGGGCAGGCGGCCCGTGCCCTCGGTCAGCGCGTTCCACCCCATGGCGAGCGGTGCCAGCACCTTGTCGGAGAGCGAGAGTTTCGCGCGGCGCTCGAACAGCGGTTTGTCGTAGGGGTTCTTGCCGTTGAACCTGCCGCAGAGCACCACCGTGTCGCCGCCGAAGATGTGCTCGATATGGCGATTGATGAAGGTCTCGCCCGGCACATGGTAATCGGAGGTGACGATGCAGGTTTTGTACAAGGGCTTTTCAAGGCGGCTCATGCGGGATCTCCCGGGGGTCTTCGTGCCGCGCCTACATGCCCTCGAAGACCCCGCCGCGCAAGGGCGGCGGGGTCCGGTCTCAGCTCAGGGTCATTCCCCGTAGGCCATCGCGGGCAGCCATGTGGTCAGCGCCGGGAACTCGAAGACGATGAACAGGCCCAAGAGCTGCAGCAGCACGAAGGGGATGATGCCCTTGTAGATATGCGCCAGCGTGACACCCGGCGGGCAGACGCCCTTGAGATAGAAGAGCGCAAAGCCCACGGGTGGCGTCAGGAAAGAGGTCTGCAGGGTCACGGCGACGAGGATGGCGAACCAGACCACCTGCGGGTCGCGCACCTGATCAAAGCCCGGCACCGCCAGGTCCAGCCCTTGGATGATCGGCAACATCAGCGGCATGATGATGATGGTGATCTCGATCCAGTCGAGCAGGAAGCCGAGGCAGAAGACGATGAACAGGATAAAGGCGATCGTCAGGTAGGGGTTGTCGAAGGCCGAGAGCACGAGGTGCTGCACGATCTCATCGCCGCCGTAGCGCCGCAGCACGAAGGCAAAGAAGTTCGCCGCAAGGAAGATGCCGGTGATGTAACCGGCGGTGTTGAGCGTCGAGCGCGCCACCTCGCGGAACACCTTCCAGTTGAGTTTGCGGTTGACCAGCGCGAGGATCGTGGCCCCAAGCGCGCCAAGGCCAGAGGCTTCGGTCGGGGTCGCGACGCCCACGAAGATCGAGCCCAGCACCAGCAGGATCAGGAACATCGGCGGCACCACGGCCAGCAGCACTTCCTTCACCTCGGCCATGCCCACATGTTCGGATTTCTCCGGTGCGGGCATGCTGTCGGGCGAGAGGAAGCCGTAGACCACGATGAAGACGATATACAGCGCCCCAAGGATCAGCCCCGGAAACAGCGCCCCCATGAAGAGATCGCCGAGCGAGATCGCCAGCTGGTCCGACATGATCACCAGCATGATCGACGGCGGGATCAGGATCCCCAGCGTCCCCGCCGAGGCGATGGTGCCGGTGGCGATGGGTTTGGAGTAATTCTGCGCCATCATTGCGGGCAGCGCCATCACCCCCAGCAGCGTGACCGAGGCACCGATCACGCCGGTGGAGGCCGCAAGGATGATGCCGATCAGCAGCACGGTCAGCGACAGGCCGCCGCGCAGCGAGCCGAAAAGCTTCTGCATGGCGTGCATCATCCGCTGCGCCACGCCCGACTGGTCGAGCATCAGCCCCATGTAGATGAACATCGGCAGCGCCACGAGCACCGGGTTGTTGACGATATTGCCAAACAGGCGCCCCGAGAGTGCCAGCAGGCGGTTGTATTCCAGCCCGATGCGGTCGAACTCGATCACGTCCTTGAAGTCGGCGCGGAACGGGTCGAGCAGGATCTGCGACAGGATGACGAAGATCAGGCTCACGCCCACCAGCGCCATGGCCACGGGAATGCCGCGGAACAGCATGTAGATGAAGGTCAGGAACATCGCCGCGACGGCGATCTCGTTCAGCGTCAGGAATTGGCCGAGGAACTGCAGCATCTCAGCGCTCCTTACGCGCGAAGAGACGCGCCACAACAATCACGACCGCCGAGGCGACAAGCGCCAAAGCGATGGTCTTTTTCATTTCCCACGGCCCGAAGGCGAGGTCTTCGAAGATCGGCGCGCGCGTCGCCTTGCGCATGCTGTCGATCTCGGGGTCGGTGGCCATCAGCCAGCCGACGCAGGCGTACCAGATGATCAGCTGGATACCGAAGATGGTGGAGGGCAGGGCAAAGAGCAGCTGCTTCCACAGCGCCGGGCGCGTCAGCTGCGACAGGTGGCGCACATAGGCCGACCAGATCGCCACCATGATCACGATGAAGCTGAGGTTCATCAGCGTCTTGAGGATCCACAGGTTGTGCAGCCCGTTGGGGCTCGACGAGCCTTCGTCCGAGGCGATGGAGGTCAGCGCGTAATCCAGCGTCACATCCCAGCACAGCAGCACGAAGGGGAAGAACAGCCAGACCAGCGCAATGATGTCGATGATCAGCCGTTTCCGCTTGGCGAAATTGTCGTAGAAGATGTCGACCCGCACGTGGCTGCCGGTGGTCACCGCATAGGCGATGCCGATCAGCACGGCGACGCCGTAGAGCCACCACTGCAGGTCATCGAGCCAGGCCTGGTTGTGCCCCGCGCCGCGCAGCAGGACCTGCGCGCAGATGGCGATCATCAGGATGGGAAACAGCCAGGCGACGATGTTGGACAGATGCACGATGAGCCTGTCGCCCCGGTTCTGGTCCTTGCGTCCGATCTCTCCGGGGTCGGAGATGGCGACCTTGAAATCCTCCACGGGCCTTGTCCTTTGCTTTGCCTGCCTTGGTCGGGGATGCGCGCCGCGCCCGCGCGGGCGTTACGACGCGAAAACGGCGCGCCAGCGTGAGACCGGGGCGCGCCGGGAAGGGCCGGACCCGAAGGCCCGGCGCTCAGCCGCTCGCTGTTATTTCCAGGGACGCGGCAGGTAGATGTTGTTGTACCAGGTGGAGTAGCCCTCGCGGAACTCGCTGAGGTCGGCCCAGGTCTTGGCGAACATCTCGTCCTCGGCCTTCAGCTCTTCCACCACCTCAAGCCACGCCGCTTCGAATTCCTTCAGCTGCTCGGGCGTCCAGTTCTTGATCGTCACGCCATGCTCTTCGACGTTCTCGACCATGGCCGGGAAGTTCTTGGCCTCGCCTTCGGCGAAGTTGTCGGTGAGGTTGGCCATGCAGGCGATCTCGATCTGCTTCTGGCTCTTCTCGTCCAGATCTTCCCAGCGATCCTTGTTGATCAGCAGTTCGAACATGGTGGCGGGCTGGTGCCAGCCGGGGAAGTAGTTGAACTTGGCGATGTTGTAGAAGCCAAGGTTCGCGTCCACCAGCGGCATCGAGAACTCGGTGGCGTCGATCGCGCCGCGCTCCAGCGCTGGGAAGATATCGCCTGCGCCCAAGAGCGAGGTCGACACGCCCATCTTCTGCATCACCTCGGCACCAAGGCCGAAGAAGCGCATGTTCAGGCCCTTGAGGTCCTCAAGCGAGGTGATCTCTTCCTTGAACCAGCCCGAGGTTTCGGGCGCGTAGGAGCCGCAGAGCACCACATGCACGTTGTAGCCATTGGTGTCATACATCTCTTGGAACAGCGTCATGCCGTCATCATAGAGCATCCACGCCAGCATCTCGCCCGGTTCGGGGCCGAAAGGCACGGCGGCGAAAAGGCCCGCGGCGGGCATCTTGCCCTGCCAGTAGCCCGAGGTCGAATAGGCCGCATCCACCGAGCCGTTCGACACCGCGTCGAGCATCTCCAGCGACGGCACCAGTTCGCCCGGATCGAAATGCTCGAACTCGACGCTTTCCGAGATGTTGTTGATCTTGTCGACGAAATTGACCGCCGCGGTGCCGAGGATCGGCAGGTTCTTGGAATAGCCCGAGGTCATCTCGAGCAGTTCCTGCGCCGAGGCTGCCCCTGCAAAAGCAAAAGCGGCGGCCGAAACGGCCGTGAAGGTCTTGTTGATCATGTCTTTCCTCCCTGAAGCAGCATCCCCTCCCAAGGACGCCACAGGCATTTGTGCCTGCCGCGAAAGCTAGCCAAGCCTCACGCGGCTGTGAATACCCAGTAGTACGTATGCGCCCGCAAGAAAGTTACTTACGCTGCGGAAATCCCGGAACTTTCCACCCCGCGCGCCCCGTGCCGCCGCGGCCCTTTCATCTTTCCAAAAATACTCAAAACCCGCCGCCGCCCGGCCTTCGCCTTGCCTTTCATTGTTCCCCAAATACGCTTCGTACCGCCCGCGCTGACCGAACGTCGGGCAAGGGCGCTTTTCATCGCCCTCCGCCTGCGCTATTCCCGCGCGAAACGGGGTCTCGGAGGTTGGCATGACCGAAGGTAAGAACGGCATCACCTATGCGGATGCAGGCGTGGATATCGATGCGGGCAACGCGCTGGTCGAGCGGATCAAACCCGCGGCCAAACGCACCAGCCGCAGCGGCACGATGTCGGGTCTGGGCGGCTTCGGCGCGCTTTTTGACCTGAAAGGCGCGGGCTATGAGGATCCGATCCTCGTGGCGGCGACCGACGGCGTGGGCACCAAGCTGCGCATCGCGATCGACACCGGCCATGTGGATGGCGTGGGCATCGACCTTGTCGCCATGTGCGTCAACGATCTGGTCTGTCAGGGCGCAGAGCCGCTGTTTTTCCTCGATTATTTCGCCACCGGCAAGCTCGACACCGACAGCGCCGCGCGCGTCATCGAGGGCATCGCCGAGGGCTGCGTGCGCTCGGGCTGCGCGCTCATCGGCGGCGAGACCGCCGAGATGCCGGGCATGTATCCGGCGGGCGATTTTGACCTTGCGGGCTTTGCCGTGGGCGCCATGGAGCGCGGCACCGATCTGCCGAAAGACGTGGTCGCGGGCGACGTGCTGCTGGGTCTGGCCTCGGATGGCGTGCATTCGAACGGCTATTCGCTGGTGCGCAAGCTGGTCGAGGTCTCGGGCCTTGGCTGGGACGCAGATTGCCCCTGGGCCGAAGGTTCGCTTGGCGAAGTGCTGCTGACCCCGACCCGGCTTTACGTTAAACAGGCGCTGGCGGCGGTCCGCGCGGGCGGCGTGCATGCGCTGGCGCATATCACCGGCGGCGGCCTCACCGAAAACCTGCCGCGCGTGCTGCCCGAGGGCTGCGGCGCGCACATCGACCTGGGTTCCTGGGAGCTTCCGGCGATCTTCGGCTGGATGGCCGAGGTGGGCGGCATCTCCGAGGCCGAGATGCTCAAGACCTTCAACTGCGGCGTCGGCATGATCCTGTCGGTTTCGGCGGACCACGCCGAGGCGCTGAAGGCGCTGCTCGAGGCCGAGGGCGAGACGGTCTACACGCTCGGCACCGTGACCGAGGGGCAGGGCGTCTCCTACGAGGGCAGCCTCAAGTGAAACGCGTCGCGATCTTCATCTCGGGCGGCGGCTCCAACATGGTGACGCTGGCCGAGAGCATGACCGGAGATCACCCGGCCCGCCCGGTTCTGGTACTTTCGAACAACGCCGATGCCGGCGGGCTGAAGAAGGCCGAGGCGATGGGCATTCCCACCGCTGTGGTCGATCACCGCCCGTTCAAGGGTGACCGCCCCGGCTTCGAGGCGGCGCTGCAGGCGGAACTCGACAAGGCGCAGCCCGACATTCTGTGTCTGGCAGGCTTCATGCGCGTGCTGACCGCGGGCTTCGTCGAGCCATGGAAGGGGCGGATGCTGAACATCCACCCCTCGCTCTTACCGAAGTATCGCGGGCTGCACACCCATGCGCGGGCGCTGGAGGCGGGCGATGCCGAGCACGGCTGCACCGTGCATGAGGTCACGCCCGAGCTGGACGACGGCCCGCTGCTGGGTCAGGCGCGGGTGCCGGTGCTGGCGGGCGACACGCCCGATACGCTGGCCGCGCGCGTGCTGGAGATGGAGCACAAGCTCTATCCCGCCGTGCTCCGCCGCTTTGCCGCGGACGACAAGACGCCGTTGCTGCTGCCTTAAGGCGCCAGCGCGGCCGAATTGCCATGCCAGTCAAGCTGCTGCGCCGCGCCGGGCTCCGGGGCGGGCGCAAGCAGGGCGGGAAGGCCGATCAGCAGCAGCAAGGCAAGCGCCGCGAGGCCAGCGGTGACGCCGCCGTTCGGGGCGGGGCGGGCGGTGTAGCTATAGGCAAGGTCGAGCGAAGTCATGGGAGGAACTCCTCTTGGGGTTGCGATGTGATTTCGAAGTACCCGCAACATAGGCTCCAGCGACCCTTCGCAAAAACGAATGCTTGTCGCCCCCGCCATCACGCAGCGTGATGAATCCGCCAAGCCCTTGGCGCCCAACACCTTCCTCGGGCCGTGCTTGATGCCAAAAGGCGGCGCTCTGAGGCTTTCTTGCATCGCCGCTTTGAACTTCCTCGCGCGAAGGTGTAGGAGGCGCGATAACCAAGAGAAACAAGAACCAGCCGGTGCCTGAATGAAGACATTGACCAAGACGGACGAGCTTGCGGAGTTCTGCGCCGAAGCCGCCAAAGCGCCTTACGTGACCGTGGACACCGAGTTCCTGCGCGAGCGCACCTATTACTCCAAGCTCTGCCTGATCCAGCTGGCGATCCCGGGCACTGGCGAAGAGAATGCCGTTCTGGTCGATCCGCTGGTCGAGGGTCTGTCGCTCGATCCGCTCATGGAGCTGTTCCGCAACACCGATGTGGTCAAGGTCTTCCACGCCGCGCGGCAGGATCTCGAGATTTTCTTCATCGACAACGGCGTGATCCCGCAGCCGCTCTTCGACACGCAGGTCGCCGCGATGGTCTGCGGTTTCGGCGAGCAGGTGGGCTATGAGACGCTGGTCAAGCGCATCGCCAAGCAGCAGCTCGACAAAAGCTCGCGCTTCACCGACTGGTCGCGCCGCCCGCTGACCGAGGCGCAGAAGAAATACGCGCTGGCCGATGTGACGCATCTGCGGGTGATCTACGAGTTTCTCGCCGCCAAGCTCGAAGAGACCGGGCGCGCGCATTGGGTGGCCGAAGAACTGGCGACGCTCACCGATCCCGAGACTTATATCACCCGCCCCGAAGAGGCATGGCTGCGCGTGCGCACCCGCTCGTCGAGCCCGCGGTTTCTGGCCATCGTGCGCGAGCTTGCCGCCTTCCGCGAGAATTACGCGCAGACCCGCAACATCCCGCGCAACCGCGTGTTCAAAGATGACGCGCTGGCCGAGCTTGCCTCGACCAAGCCGGTGACCATGGAAGACCTCGGACGCTCGCGCCTGCTGCTGCGCGAGGCGCGCAAGGGTGCAATCGCCGAGGGCATCCTCGCCGCGGTGAAGGCCGGAACCGACGCGCCCAAGGAAAGCCTGCCGCAGGTCGATGCCAGCCGCGATCAGCTGCAGGTCAACCCGGCGCTGGCGGATCTGCTGCGCGTGCTGCTGAAGGCCAAGACCGAGACCTCCGGCGTCGCCTCGAAGCTGATCGCCCCGGCTGCCGAGCTTGACGCGATTGCCGCAGGCCAGCGCGACGTGAAGGCGCTCAGTGGCTGGCGGCACGAGGTGTTCGGCGCCGATGCGCTGCGGCTCTGCGCGGGCGAGATCGGCCTTGCTGCAAAGGGCAAGACGGTTCAGGTCATCGAGATCTAAAAACAAAAAGGGCGCGCGGCTCAGGCCTGCGCGCCCCATCTCTCTTCGCAGAGAGGCGCAAAAGCCTTCGAAGGCTTTTGCCCCCCCCAAAACACTCTTAGCGGCTGATGCTCTGCGCGTTGCGCAGCCCTTCGACGCGCAGCGCGCGGTAGGGCGCGAGGGCTTTGTCGCTGAGCCACAGGCCTGCGGTTACCGTGCGGGCCAACTGGCCGCCGGTGCGCGGCCCGGCCAGTTGCAGCGCCAGCAGGCGGAAGGTCAGCGTGCCAGTGTCTTCCGAGCCTTCAACCGGCACCAGCCGCACATCGAAGGGGCCGGGGTAGTCGGCCACACCGGTGACGCGCAGGATCGCGCCGCCCGGACGCCGCTCCAGCAGCAGCTCGGTGATCGCGCCGACCGGCTGGCCGGGATAGACCTCATCTTTCTTGGTAAAGAAGCTCACCGCGCTGCGCTGCGGGATCAGCGGGTTGTTCACCCCGGTCTCGGCGCTCACGCTCGGCGCCTCGCTCTGGCCACCACAACCGGCCAAAGCCAGCGCCGAAATCATCACGACCGATACGGTTTTGAACATGGTGCAACTGCCCTTTGCCTGTCTTGCCTCCGGGGTTAGCGCATCGCGGCGGGCTTGAAAAGCGCGGTTTGCCGGGGCTGGACCTTTGCCGCGCCGCCGCCTACCTCTTGGCACCGATCGTGCTGGTGCAATGAGATGGGCAAGGGGATCCGCTCCGGGCCCATGCACCTATGGACGCAATGGACGCAGGCAGCAGGAGCGCAGATGGCACAGGCAGGTTTCGAGGAACTGGTCGAGGATTTCGAATTCCTCGAGGATTGGGAAGACCGCTACCGCACGGTGATCGAACTGGGCAAGGCGATGGAGCCGCTGCCCGAGGCGCTGAAGGTGCCCGCCACCAAGGTCGAGGGCTGCGCCAGTCAGGTCTGGCTGCATCTGACGTGGGATGCGGGCAAGCTGCAGTTCGAGGGCGAGAGCGACGCGATGATCGTGCGCGGCCTGATCGCCGTGCTGCACCGGCTTTACGACGGGCTGGCGGCGCCCGAGGTGCTGAAGATCGACGCCCGCGCCGAATTGGGGCGGCTGGGTCTGAACGAGCATCTTTCCGCGCAGCGCTCGAACGGGCTTCGTGCCATGGTAGAGCGCATTCGCGAGCAGGCAGCCGCCGTAGCGTGAGGCTTCTGCGGCGCCTGAAGTGGCCGCAAACCGCTATACATCCGGGCGCCTGTGGCTTAGAACGCCTTTTAACAGGAATGACTTGAACGGGCAGAACCAACATGTCTGAAGACTTCGAACTCGACACCGCTGACCTGCAGCGCCGCATGGACGGCGCCATGGCGAACCTCCGCACCGAATTCGCCTCGCTGCGGACCGGCCGCGCCTCGGCCTCGATGCTCGAGCCGGTGCAGGTCGAAGCCTATGGCTCTATGACGCCGATCAATCAGGTCGGCACCGTCAACGTGCCCGAGCCGCGCATGGTCACCATCAACGTCTGGGACAAGGGCCTTGTGGGCAAAGTGGAAAAGGCGATCCGCGAAAGCGGCCTCGGCATCAACCCGCAGCTCAACGGCACGATCATCATGCTGCCGATCCCCGAGCTCAACGAGGAGCGCCGCCGCGATCTGACCAAAGTGGCCGGTCAATATGCCGAACACGCCCGCGTCGCGGTTCGCAACGTCCGCCGCGACGGCATGGACCAGATCAAGAAGGCCAAGGCAGACGGCATGTCCGAGGATGACCAGAAGTTCTGGGAAACCGAGGTGCAGGAACTGACCGACACCTACATCAAAAAGGTCGACGCCGCGCTGGAGACTAAGCAAGAAGAGATCATGCAGGTCTGAGGCGGAAACGCCCGAAGCGAGGAGGGCAGATGCCCAAACCGATCCGAGACGGCAATGGCCCGCGCCACGTGGCCATCATCATGGACGGCAATGGCCGCTGGGCGACCCAAAGGGGACGCCCGCGGCTGTTTGGCCACCACGCAGGCGCAAAGCGGGTCCGCGAGATTGTCGAGGCCTGCCCCGATGCCGGGGTGCAATATCTGACGATCTTTGCCTTCTCGACCGAGAACTGGAAGCGCACGCAGACCGAGGTGGCCGGGCTCATGAGCCTGTTCCGCCGCTACATCCAGAAAGAGGCGCGCGCGCTGCACGCCGAAAACGTGCGGGTGCGCTTCATCGGCGACCGGGTCAAGCTCGACAAGAAGCTGATCACGCTGATGGATGAGCTTGAGGTGATGACCGAGGGCTGCACGGGGGTGAACCTCACCATCGCGATCAACTACGGCGGACGCGACGAGGTGGCCCGCGCCACCAAGCGACTGGCGCAGGATGTGGCCGCCGGGCGGCTCGACCCCGAAGAGGTCAACGAAGAGACCCTGCCGCGCTATCTCGACACCTGCGTGCTGCCCGATCCCGATCTGGTGATCCGCACCTCGGGCGAGGCGCGCATTTCGAACTTCCTGCTGTGGCAGTCGGCCTATGCGGAATATGAGTTCGTCGACACGCTCTGGCCGGACTTCTCGGCCGAGGAATTTTCTACATTGATCGGCGGCTATGGCGCGCGGGACCGGCGCTATGGCGGGGTGAAGGCATGAACAGCACACGTTGGAGCGATCTGGGGCCGCGCATGGCCTCGGCGGCGGTGCTTATCGTCGTTGCGCTGGTCTGCGTCTGGCTTGGCGGCATCTGGTGGCGCGCCGCCATCGCGCTGGCCTGCGGCGGCATGGTCTGGGAACTGGTCAACATGGTGGACACAAACCGCCATCGCTCGGCCAAGATCCTCGCCGCGGTCGCGGGGGCCTGCGCGCTGGCCGCGATCTACCTGCCGCCCGCCTTCGCGTTGCCGCTGCTGCTGCTGCCGTCCATGGCGGGCTTTGGCCAGATGCAGCGCGGCGGCGTGACCTACGCCGTGTTCACCGCGATGATCATGCTGGCGGGCTATGGCATCATGGCGCTGCGCTCGGATTTCGGCCTGACGTGGATGCTGTGGATGGTCACCGTGGTGGTCGTCACCGATGTGGCGGGCTATTTCGCGGGCCGCGCCATCGGCGGGCCAAAGCTGTGGCCGCGCGTGAGCCCCAAGAAGACATGGTCGGGCAGCGCCGCAGGCTGGATCGGTGCCGCCATCGTTGGCGCGATCTTCGCAATGATCTCGCGCGAGGCGGGCTTTGGTCTGATCGGCGTGTCCATCGCCATCTCCATGGCGAGCCAGATCGGCGATATGGCCGAAAGCACCATCAAGCGCCGCGCCGGGGTCAAGGACAGCTCGAACCTGCTGCCGGGCCATGGTGGGCTTCTCGACCGCTTCGACGGCATGCTGGGCGCCGCGCTCTTCCTGCTGATCGCGGGACAGATCGTCGACTTCCCGCCGGGTGTTGAGTGAGACCGTCGACATGAGGCGCATTTCCATTTTCGGCGCGACCGGCTCGATCGGTCAGAACACGCTCGACCTGATCGCCCGCGACCCCGAAAGCTACCATGTCGTCGCGCTGACCGGCGGCAAGAACGTCGCGCAACTTGCGAAAGACGCTCGGAAATTCGGCGCCGAGATCGCCGTGACCGCTGACCCTGCGCTGCTGCCCGAACTGCGCGCGCGGCTGGCGGGCTCCAATGTCGAGGCCGCTGCCGGGCCGGAGGCGATCTGCGAGGCGGCGAGCCGTCCGGCGGATTGGGTGATGTCGGCCATCGTTGGCGCCGCCGGTCTTGCGCCGGGTCTGAAGGCTTTGGAACAGGGCGCCACGCTGGCGCTCGCCAACAAGGAAAGCATGGTCTGCGCCGGTCCGCTGGTGCTGCACACCGCACAGGCCCATGGTGGCCGCGTGCTGCCGGTGGACAGCGAGCATTCGGCGGTGTTTCAGGCCCTGATCGGCGAGGAAATGAGCCGCGTCGAGCGGGTGATCATCACCGCTTCGGGCGGGGCTTTCCGCGACTGGCCGCTGGAGAAACTCGCCAGCGCCACCCCCGAACAGGCGGCGACGCACCCCAATTGGGCCATGGGGCAGCGGATCACCATCGATTCCGCATCCATGTTCAACAAAGCCCTGGAAGTCATCGAGACCAAAGAGTTTTTTGACCTTGATCCGGCAAAGATCGAGGTGGTCGTCCACCCCGAGAGCATGATCCATGCGCTGGTCGGCTTTTGCGATGGGGCGCTGATGGCGCACTTGGGCCCGCCGGACATGCGCCATGCCATCGGCTTTGCCCTCAACCACCCATCGCGCGCAGAGCTTCCCGTGGAGCGGCTCGATCTGGTGAAGCTCTCGCAGCTGACCTTCCGCCCCGCCTGCGAGACCCGCTGGCCGGCGCTGCGGCTGGCGCGCGAAGTGATGCAGACCGGGGGGCTGGCCGGGGCGGTTTTCAACGCCGCTAAGGAACAGGCGCTGGATGCCTTCATCGAAAAGCGCATCGGTTTTCAGGACATGGCGAAGGTCGTTGAACAAACACTTGAACATGTTTTGGCCGAGAGTGATCTGGCCAGCGCCGCCATCACCCTTGATAACGTGCGCGGCGCTGACCATCTCGCTCGGGAGACCGCGCGCGCGCTGATGCTGCAGCACCATTGAGCCTCGCCGCCTCGGCGGGGTGAGTGAACTGATTTGAAAGGGCCGAGCTTTTGGAGATCACCCAGTTGCTTCCGGAATTCGGAGGCCTCATCTGGACGCTTCTGGCGTTTGTCATCGCACTTTCGGTGATCGTCGCGATCCATGAATACGGCCATTACATCGTCGGGCGCTGGTCTGGGATCCATGCCGATGTCTTCTCGCTTGGCTTCGGGCCGGTGCTGCTGAGCCGCGTCGACAAACGCGGCACGCGCTGGCAACTCGCGGCGCTGCCCTTTGGCGGCTATGTGAAGTTCAAGGGCGACTCCAACGCCGCCAGCGGCACCTCTGACGAAGAGGTGATGCGCCAGATGACCGCCGAAGAGCGCCGCCAGACCATGACCGGCGCGCCGCTCTGGGCCCGCGCGGCCACCGTCGCGGCAGGGCCTCTGTTCAACTTCGCGCTGACCATTCTGCTTTTCACCGGCATCTTCATGTTCCAAGGCAAGGTGGCCGAGCCGCTCACCGTAGGCGAGCTGCGTGCCACACCCAGCGTGCAGGAGCTGCAGGTCGGCGACGTGCTGCTTGGGATCGAGGGCACGCCCACGCCGTCCTTTGACGATGCCGAAGGCTTCGAGGCGTTCCTCGAAGGTCTGCCGCAGCAGAACACGCTCACCTACGACGTCGAGCGCGATGGCGCGCGGATGGAGGTCACCGGCCCCTATGTCTATCCGCCGGTCGTCTCGCAGGTGGTGCCGCGCTCGGCGGCCATCGACGCAGGCATGGAGGCGGGCGACGTCATCATGTCGATCGACGGGGTGCCGATCTTTGCCTTCGACCAGCTCAAGCAGCGGGTCGAAAGCTCGGATGGCGAGACGCTGGGGCTGGAGGTGTGGCGCAACGGCGAGATCCTCGATCTTGCGCTGACCCCGAAGCGGACCGATGAGCCGCTTCCCGATGGTGGCTTTCAGGCGGTCTATCGCATCGGCATCGTCGGCGGCATGGTGTTCGAGCCTGCCACCGAAGCCGCCGGGCCGGTCGAGGCGGTGCAGGGCGCGGTGCTGCGCACCTATGACATCGCGGCGGGCTCGCTGTCGGGGCTGTGGCACGTGATCGCGGGCAATATCTCGTCGTGCAACCTGTCGGGGCCCATCGGCATCGCCGAGACCTCGGGCGCCATGGCCTCGCAGGGCGGGCAGAGTTTCCTGACCTTCATCGCGGTGCTGTCGACCGCCGTTGGCCTGCTGAACCTCTTCCCGGTGCCGGTGCTGGATGGCGGGCATCTGGTGTTCTACGCCTATGAGGCCGTGGCCGGCAAACCGCCGTCGGACAAAGCGCTGCGGATGCTGATGTCGGTTGGCCTCGTGCTGATCCTGAGCCTGATGGTCTTTGCGCTGACCAACGACCTCTTCTGCCCCTGATCGCGGAGAGAACAGGTTAAGCGCGGGCAGGGCGGGCCATTGGGCTCGCCCGCCACCTGCAAAAATTCTTAAGCGGCACATATTCCCGCCGTAAATCAGCCATAATACACCGATATTTCCCGAGCCTCAGGTATAACGCATCGGGGGATAAGATGCAGACCCTTCAGAATGGTTATCGTGGGCTCGGCCTGCTGCTGTCGATCAACTGGGAACGGATGTTCTTCCCGGCGGTGATCGTTGCCGCGTTGTATTTTGGCGCCTTCCTCGGAACTCTTTGAGACATCGCTGTTTCGTCTTTTGACAAGACCACTTCCACCCGCTACTCACTTAAAAAAAACACGGCGGAGTGGACAGCGAGCATGAGCATCGGGCAGAAGACGGGCAGCCCCCGCATCAGGACTTACGCGCACCGCGCTGGCGTTTCGGCGCTGGCGCTTTCGCTTGCGGCGGCAGTGACCTTCACGGCACTTCCCGAAGCGGTTTTTGCGCAGTCCTATTCGTTCAATCAGGTTCAGATCGAAGGCAACGAGCGGATCGAGGCCGGCACCATCCTGAGCTATGCGGGCATCGCCCGCGGCCAGACTGTAGATGCCGGAGAACTCAACGCCGCCTATCAGCGGATCGTTGAATCGGGCCTCTTCGAGAGCGTCGAGATCACCCCGCGCGGCAACACGCTGGTGATCGAGGTCACCGAGTTTCCGACGGTCAACCAGATCGCCTTTGAGGGCAACCGCCGCCTCAAGGACGAAGATCTTGCCGCGATCGTGAAAACCCAGTCGCGCCGCGTCTACAGCCCGCGTCAGGCCGAGGCCGATGCCGAGCAAATCGCACAGGCCTACGTCCAGCAAGGCCGTATCGCCGCGCAGGTCACGCCGAAGCTGATCCGCCGCGCCAGCAACCGCGTCGATCTGGTGTTCGAGATCTTCGAAGGTGGCGTCACCGAGGTCGAGCGCATCGGCTTTGTCGGCAACCAAGCCTATTCCGACGGTCGCCTGCGCCGCGTGATCGAGACCAAACAGGCCGGTCTTCTGCGCGCGGTGATCCGCAGCGACACCTACATCGAAGACCGTGTCGCCTTTGACCGCCAGCTGCTGCAGGATTTCTACGCCTCGCGCGGCTACGTCGATTTCCGCGTGACCGGCGTCAACGCCGAGCTTTCCGAAGAGCGCGACAGCTACTTCCTGACCTTCAACGTCGAAGAGGGCCAGCAGTTCGACTTTGGCCGCATCGGCGTTGCCAGCGATCTGCCGGAAGTGAACGTCGAGAGCTTCCGCAACGCGCTGAGCCTCAAGTCGGGCCGCGCCTATTCCCCCGCAGAGGTCGACAAAGAGATCATCCGTCTCGAGCGTCTGGCCACCAAGCAGGGGCTGAACTTCGTGCGCATCGAGCCGCAGGTGACGCGCAACGAGCGTGATCTGACGCTGGATGTGACCTTCAACCTGATCCGCGGGCCGCGCATTTTCGTCGAGCGCATCGACATCGAAGGCAACACCACCACGCTTGACCGCGTCGTGCGTCAGCAGTTCGACACCGCCGAGGGCGATCCGTTCAACCCGCGCGCCATCCGCGAGGCGGCAGAGCGCATCCGCGCGCTTGGCTATTTCTCGGACGCGCAGGTCGAGGCCCGCGAAGGCTCGACCCCGCAGCAGGTCATCGTTGATGTGAACGTCACCGAGCAGCCCACCGGCTCGATCGGCTTCGGCGGCTCTTATTCGACGACCGACGGCTTCGGCGCGTCGATCTCTTTTGCCGAGCAGAACTTCCTTGGCCGTGGCCAGCGTCTGTCGTTCGGCATCAACACCGCGTCGAGCACCCAGAGCTATACGTTCAACTTCGTGGAGCCCGCGTTCCTTGGCCGCGACGTCGCCTTCGGCCTTGCGCTGAGCTACAAGGAAACCTCTTACGACAGCGCCGACTACGACACGGCGACCGGGATTTTCCGGCCCAGCCTGACCTTCCCGATCTCGGAAAACGGCCGCCTCGGCGTGCGCTATACCGCGCGTTACACCGACATCATCGACGAGGATGATGAGGTCGGAAACATCGTGACCGCCGAAGCGCAGGAAGACGCACGCTGGGACAACATGGTCGGCTATACGCTGAGCTATGACACCCGTCGCAGCGGGCTGGAGACTGACCGCGGCATCCTGCTGGAGTTCGGTCAGGACTTTGGCGCAGGCGGTGACACGCAATTCGTTCAAACCGATGTTCGCGCCATCGCCCAGACCATGGTTTGGAACGACGAGGTGACGCTGCGGGCCACGCTGCAGGGTGGTGCGCTCAACTACTTCGAGGGCGACAGCCGTGTGACCGACCGCTACATGCTGACCGAAAGCATGCTGCGCGGCTTCGAATACGCGGGCATCGGTCCGCGCGAGTACAATGAGGCCGATGACATCGACTCCCCGCTGGGCGGCAACTACTACGCCTCGCTGCGGCTCGATGCAGAGTTCCCGCTTGGCCTGCCCGAAGAATATGGCATCACCGGCGGTGTGTTCTACGACGTCGGCTCGGTCTGGGGCCTTTCGGATGACACGATCGCCAAGGCGGATGGCAACGACGTTCTCTATGAGGATTTCACCGCGCGCTCGTCGATCGGTGTGTCGATCCTCTGGGACTCGGTGCTGGGGCCGCTGCGCCTGAACTTCTCGACCCCGGTGTCGAAGGAAGAGCATGACAACGAGCAGAACTTCAGCCTCTCGCTCTCCAGCACGTTCTGATCGGATGGCGCGCAGCACCCTGCGCGCCGCCGCTTTCGGGCTGGCTTTGGCAATCGGTGGGGCGGCACCGGCTCTGGCGCAGGACAATATGCGCCAGGGCATCGTGCAAAGCCCCATCGTCACCATAGAGGTCGACCGTCTCTATGCCTCGAGCGACTTCGGGCAGAAGACCTCTGCCGCGCTCGACGCCGCGGGCGCGACCATTGCCACCGAGAACCGCCGCATCGAAGCCGAACTGACCGCCGAGGAAAAATCCCTTACGGAAAGGCGGCGCTCGATGGACCCGGCGGCATTCCGCAAGCTCGCCGATGCCTTCGACATCAAGGTGCAGGATCTGCGCAAGGCGCAGGACAGCAAGGCGCGCAAACTGGGCAATGTCTCGGAAGAGCGGCGGCGCGAGTTCATCTCTATGGCCGAACCCATTCTGGCGCAGCTGATGCGCGAGGCCGGGGCCTTGGCCATTCTCGACCAACGCTCTGTTTTCCTGTCGGCAGGCGCGATCGACATCACCGATGCGGCCATCGAACGGCTCAACGACGTGCTGGACGATCCAGAGCCGCTGCCCGACTTTTCCGGCGATGACGAAAGCGCTGATCAACCGGTCACGCAGGCAGGTCCGCAAAAGCCCTGACAGGGCGTTGTCGCGGCCGCCTTGTTTCAAAGCGTTACGGTTGCGCGCGCGCTGACGTGCCGCGCCGCTTGCCCCGCGCCGCAGGGATTGCTAGGGGAAGGGCGACTTTTTCCTTTTGAAAGGCCCACGATGACCGAGACGCTTCTCAGCGCTGACATCCAGCTGATCCAGCGCATCCTGCCGCATCGCTACCCGTTCCTGCTCGTCGATAAGGTCGAAGAGATCGACGGCACCGGCTCGGCCGTGGGCATCAAGAACGTCACGATGAACGAGCCGCATTTTCAGGGCCATTTCCCCGGCCTGCCGATCATGCCGGGCGTGACCATCGTCGAGGCCATGGCGCAGACCACCGCCGTGATGGTGGGCGTCGCGCTTGACCTCGCGGACAAGGACCTGAAGGTCTACTTCATGGGCATCGACAAGTGCAAATTCCGCCGCAAGGTGGTGCCGGGCGATGTGCTGAAGATGAAGGTCCGCACCCTGCGCGGCAAGCCGGGCGGCAAAGTCTGGAAGTTCGAGGGCGTGGCCGAGGTCGATGGCGAGCTGGCCTGCGAAGCCGAATTCACCGCGATGATGGACCTGCCGGCGTGACCGAGACCGTGATCCACCCCAGCGCCTACGTCGAGCCGGGCGCACAGATCGGCGCGGGCTGCAAGATCGGCCCGTTCTGCCATATCGGCCCCGATGTGGTGCTGGCCGAGAATGTCGAGCTGAAGAGCCATGTGGTCGTCACCGGCCGCACCGAGATCGGCGAAGACACGGTGATCTTCCCCTTCGCGGTGATCGGCGAGATCCCGCAGGACCTGAAGTTCCGCGGCGAAAAGACCGCGCTGGTCATCGGCAAGCGCAACCGCATCCGCGAGCATGTGACGATGAACGCCGGCACCGATGGCGGCGGCGGGGTCACCCGTGTGGGCGACGACGGTCTGTTCATGGCGGGCTGCCACGTGGCGCATGATGCGCAGGTGGGCGACCGGGTGATCTTGGTGAACAACTCGGCGCTTGCAGGGCACTGCGTCATCGAAGACGACGTGATCGTCGGCGGGCTCTCGGGCGTGCACCAATGGGTGCGCATCGGGCGCGGCGCGATCATCGGCGCGGTCACCATGGTGACCAACGACGTGATCCCCTACGGCCTCGTGCAGGCCCCGCGCGGCAAGCTCGATGGCCTCAACCTCGTAGGGCTCAAGCGTCGCGGCGTCAGCCGTGCCGACATCACCGCGCTGCGGGCGGCCTTCCAGATGCTGGCGCAGGGCGAGGGGGCCTTTGCCGACCGCGCCAAGCGCCTCGGCGATGAAACCCAGAGCGAGTATGTGCGCGAGATCGTCGCCTTCATCCTCGGCGACAGCGATCGTCACTTCCTGACGCCGGGCTGAGCGCATGCTGGCGCTGATCGCAGGGCAGGGCGATCTGCCACGGGCGGTGGTGGACGCGCTGCCCGAACCGGCGCTGATCTGCGCCATGGAAAGCTCGCCGCCCGACAGGATCACGCCCGATCACCTGTTCCGTGTCGAGCAATTGGGCAGTTTCTTTCGCTGGCTGAAGGCGCGCGGCGTCACCCGCGTGTGCATGTGCGGCGCGGTCGGTCGGCCCGACGTCAAGCTCTCCAAGCTCGACCTGCCGACGCTGATGCTGTTGCCGCGCGTGCTGCGCGCGCTGAAGCGGGGCGACGATGGCGCGCTTCGGATCGTCATCGGGATGCTCGAGGACAGCGGCTTTCAGGTGATCGGCGCGCATGAGGCTGCGCCCGCGCTGCTGCCCGAGGCCGGTGTTCTGACCGCCGCACAGCCGGGCGACGGTGCCGCCGCCATGGCGGCACTGGCCGATCAGGTGAGCCACCGACAGGGGCTTCAGGATCTAGGACAGTGCTGCGTCATCTCGGGCGATCAGGTGGTCGCGCAAGAGGACGCGCGCGGCACCGACGCCATGCTTGGCGAATTGCCCCCGGTGCCCGGCGGGTTGTTCTACAAAGCGCCGAAGCCGGGCCAAGAGCGCCGCGCCGACCTGCCGGTCATTGGTCCCAACACCGCCGTCGGCGCGATCCGCGCGGGGCTGTCGGGGATCGTGATCGAAGCGGGCGGCGTGATGATGCTCGACCGCGCGGCGGTGATCGAAATGCTGGATGCCGCAGGGCTCTTCCTGTGGGTACGGGAGCGGGACGCATGAAGGTTTTCATCATTGCGGGCGAGCCCTCGGGCGATCGTCTGGGCGGCGCTCTGATGCATGGGCTGAAGGCCCGCGTGCCCGATGTCTCCTTCGAGGGGATCGGTGGCGAGCGGATGCTCGAGGAGGGGCTGCAGAGCCTCTTTCCCATGGATGAGATCTCGATCATGGGCATCACCGAGATCCTGCGCCACTACGGCGCGCTGAAGGCCCGTATCCGCCAGACCGCCGATGCCATTGTCGCCGCCAAGCCCGACGTGCTGATCACCGTCGACCTGCCCGAGTTCTCCCTGCGCGTCGCCAAGCTGGTCAAGGAACGCTCGGACATCCGCACGGTGCATTATGTCGCCCCGACGGTCTGGGCGTGGCGTCCGGGGCGCGCCGCCAAGATGGCCAAACACATCGATCAGGTGCTTGCGCTGCTGCCGTTTGAGCCGCCCTATATGGAGGCTGCTGGCATGCGCTGCGATTTCGTCGGCCATCCGGTGGTGACCGATCCGCAGGCGAGCCATAGCGAGGAGGCCGAGTTTCGCCTGCGCCACGGGATCGGCGATGCGCCGCTGTGCCTGATCCTGCCGGGCTCGCGCCGCTCCGAGATCAGCCGCCTTGGCCCGGTCTTCGGCGAGGCGCTGGAACAGCTGAGCGATGCGCGGCCCGAATTGCGCTACGTGCTGCCCATGGCGGGGCCGGTGGCCGATCTGGTGCGCGAAACCGTGGCGGACTGGCCGGTGGATCCGATCCTGCTCGATCCGCGCGCGCAGGGCGAAGCGGGCAAGGCCGAGAAACGCGCCGCCTTTGCCGCTGCCGATGTGGCGCTTGCCGCCTCGGGCACCGTGGCGCTGGAGCTTGCCGCCGCCAGCACGCCCATGGTGGTGGCTTATGACATGGGCTGGCTGTCGCGGCAGATCATCTCGCGGCTGATGCTGGTGGACTCGGTGAACCTTGTGAACCTCGTCACCGGCAGCCGCAGCGTGCCGGAATATGTGGGCGATGCCTGCAGGCCGGGACCGATCGCCGATGCGGTGCTGCGGGTTCTCGACGCCCCGCAAGAGCAGATCGCCGCGATGCGCGACACGATGGAGCAACTGGGCAAGGGCGGACCGCCCCCCGGCCAGCGCGCCGCCGACGCAGTACTCGACGGCATCCGGCAAGCCGGATGACCCCAGTTTCGGGAAACGCCGAAATACAAAAAAGCCCCGACATCCTCGCGATGCCGGGGCTTTGTTTTCTGGGCCTTAGCCGCGCTTACTGGCGCAGCGCGCTGGTCTCTTCATAGCCAGCGGTGAAGCCCGACAGCGACATGTCCAGCTCGACCTTCTGATCCGGCGCGAGCGCAGGAACGATGGTGATCTTGGCGCTTGCGCCGCCCTTGAAGCGGTTCACGTCTTCTTCGGTGAAGCCAACGCGGGCGTAGCAGCCCACCGGGGTGCAGAACGAGAAATCATAGCGTTTCGCCTGACCGCCATCGACGGCGATGGTCATCTTCTGCGTCAGCAGCGTCTCGAGCGGCACGACAAACGTGCCGCCAGCCGCGACCTGGCCACCATTGGCGACGCGGAACAGGCTGACCTCTGCAACGTTATTGCCGTCTTTGTCCTGCAGGAGCTGGTACATCTGGCACGGATCTTCGGCCTCGCTGCCCTCGGGGGCGCGCAGACACTGAAGTTCCCACGAGCCATGGGTGGCTTTGACGTAGGTTTCGGGCTGTTTCTGGCCGCCTTCCGGTGCGGCTGCAGCGCCAGCGCCGGTGTCTTCGCCCAGCGACAGGCCGCCCGGCGCGACAGACCCTTCTGCCGCTGCAGCGGGCGCGTCTTCGGTCTCGGCGGTGTCCTGCGCATAGGCGGGCAGCGCGACGAGCGCAGCGGCCAGCGGCAGCACGCGCAGAATGTGAAGCGGTGTGGTCATGGTTTCCCCCTGAACGTTCATTCTTGCCTCACTGACCGCTTAGCATGCACGTCAGACGGTGTCAGTCGGGAATTCCTCGCGATCACGAGAGCGGCAAAAAAGCGCGAAACTAATTCAAAAAAAAGAGAAAAGGGACCGTGCGGTCCCCTTTCCCTTGCTCCCTGTCGGACCGGCCGACTTTGTCATTGACGGGACGCTACGAAACTCTTCGGCACCGGTCAACAGGCTTTGCAAGGTCAGGGCTACACTTTTGTGCAAAAGGCCGCGCCCGAAACACGGACGCGGCAAGTCAGACAGGGAGGAAGTTCGCCCGAGGCAGGAGAGGACATGTTGCCCCGGACGAATTTCATACTGGCACCAAAGAGTTAAGATTGTATGCTCGGGGGCGGGCCGGATTTGGCAGAGCAAAGCGACATCGGAGGCGGGTCATGGAAAGTGACGTTTTTGTAGGCGGTGGCGGCGAAGGCTACTCCGAAAAACAATACCTTGGCCTGAAGTACGGCAATCGCCACGGGCTCATCGCCGGGGCGACCGGCACCGGCAAGACCGTCACGCTGCAGATCCTCGCAGAAGGCTTTTCCGCAGCGGGCGTGCCGGTCTTCCTGTCGGACGTGAAGGGCGATCTTTCGGGGCTCGCGCTGGCCGGGTCGGAAAGCGCGCCGCTGCATGGACCGTTTACCGAGCGCAATGCCACCATCGGCTTTGACGAGTTCACCTATCAGGCGTTCCCTGCGGTCTTCTGGGATCTCTTCGGCACCAAGGGCCACCCGGTGCGCACCACCGTGGCCGAGATGGGTCCGCTGCTGCTGGCGCGGCTTTTGGAACTTACCGAGGCGCAGGAGGGCATTCTCAACATCGCCTTCCGCCTGTCGGACGAGCAGGGGTTGCCGCTGCTCGATCTCAAGGACCTGCAATCGCTGCTGGTCTGGGTCGGGCAGAACGCCAAGGACCTCAGCCTGCGGTATGGCAATATCTCCACCGCCTCGGTCGGGGCGATCCAGCGGCGTCTTCTGGTGCTCGAGAACCAAGGCGGCACCCGGCTGTTTGGCGAGCCGGCGCTGGATCTGGCGGATCTGATGCGCTGCGCCCCGGACGGGCGCGGGCATATCAACATCCTCGCCGCCGACGCGCTGATGGGCGCGCCCCGGCTCTACGCCACCTTCCTTTTGTGGCTGCTGTCGGAGCTCTTCGAGGAACTGCCCGAGGTGGGCGATCCCGACAAGCCCAAGCTGGTGTTTTTCTTTGACGAGGCGCATCTGCTGTTCGACGATGCGCCCAAGGCGCTGGTTGACAAGGTCGAGCAGGTGGCGCGGCTGATCCGCTCGAAAGGGGTCGGCGTCTATTTCGTCACCCAGAACCCCGATGACATCCCCGAAGACATCCTCGGCCAGCTTGGCAACCGCGTGCAGCACGCGCTGCGCGCCTTCACCGCGCGCGACAAGAAGGCGCTCAAGCAAGCCGCCGAAACCTACCGCCCGAACCCCGCCTTCGACACCGAAACCACCATTCGCGAGGTCGGCACCGGCGAGGCGGTCACCTCGTTTCTGCAAAAGAAGGGCGTGCCGGGCATCGTGCAACGCACGCTGGTGCGCCCGCCCAGCTCGCAGCTCGGCCCAATCACCGACGCCGAGCGCACGCAGCTGATGGACGCCTCGGCGCTCAAGGGCAAATACGACACGCCGGTGGATCGAAACTCGGCGCATGAGATGCTCAAGGCTCGCGCCGAGGCCGCGGCGCGCGAGGCGGAGGCCGCCGAGACCACCAGCACGGCGCAGCAAACGCTCGAGGCCGAGGTGCGCGATTATAACCGTGCGCGCCGCTACGATCCGACGCCGCGCGCCGGGGCTCGCTCCAGCAGCAGCAAGAGCCGCAGCACCCGCTACACCGCCCCCGACAGCATCGGTGAGGCGCTGGGGCAGGCAGTGCTGAAAGAGCTTTCGGGCACCACCGGCAAAAGGCTGGTGCGCGGCATTCTCGGCAGCCTGTTCAAGGCGCGCTGAGCGAGGAGGCGCCGCGTGATGGGGATGGGACTACAGATCCTTCTGGGCACCGGGCTGCTGTTTCTCTGCGCTCTGGTGCAGATCTGGCTGGTATCGCTGGTGGGTCCGCGGCTGATTCACCACGCCGCGCGGCCCGAGTTGCAGGCCAGCCGTTTGAAGCTGTTTGTGCTGATCTGCGCGGCCTTCGGCGCCATGGTACTGGCGCATACGATTCAGGTCTGGATCTGGGCTGCGAGCTTTCGCCGCCTCGGGGCCTTCGAGACGCTGAACGAGGCGTTCTATTTCGCCGTCGTCAGCTACACCACGCTGGGCTATGGCGACATCACGCTGGGCGAGGGGATGCGCATCTTCGGCAGCTTCGCGGCGATCACCGGGCTACTGACCTTCGGCGTCAGCACGGCGTTTTTGCTGGCGGTGCTGACCCGGCTGCGCCCGATGCTGGGCGAGCCGTGACGCGGGGGCCGGGTTTAGGGTACGCAGGATAGACCACGGGGGCTCTGCCCCCGTACCCCCGGGATATTTTTGCCAAGAGGAAGGGGCCGGGATCAGAACCAGCTGTCGACCGTGCGCGAGGCGCGCGAGACGTCCTGTCCAAAGCCATCGACGGTGCCGCAAGCGGCAAGCGGGGCGGCCAGAAGGGCGATGAGGATAAGGCGTTTCATACTGTCTGCTCGTTTCTCGTTGTCGTGTCGGTCTTATTGTTTGGTCGTCTCGTCTTCCCACCACCAGGCATTGGGCTGCCAGTCGATCCAATCGCCGTAGACCGGGGTGGGCTCGGCATATTTTAGCTCTTTGGCGTGGGCAATCCAGCTCTGGTTCCACTGGTAGGTGGGGATGACGTAGCGCCCCGCGGTGAGCACCCGGTCGAGCGCCCGCGTGGCAGCGAGGAAATCGTCGCGCGAGGTGGCGGTCAGAAGCTCTTCGATCATCGCATCGGCGGCGGGGCTCTTCATCCCCATGAGGTTGCGCGAGCCCTCCTGATCGGCGGCGGCACTGCCCCAGTAGAGGCGCTGCTCATTGCCCGGCGACAGCGACAGACCGCGGCGGAACCATGTGACGTCGAAATCGAAGGAGGCGGTGCGCGAATTATACTGGGCGGAATCCACCGTATCGACGCGCACCTCGATCCCCAAGCGTTGCAGCGCCTGCACATAGATGTCGATCATCGATCCCGCCTCGGTCTCGCCCTGCGGCAGCAGGATGTCGAAGCCGAAGGGCTGGCCGTCGGGGCCGGTCATCACGCCGTTCTGCACCGTGTAGCCAGCCTCTTCCAGAAGGCCCATCGCCTTGCGCAGACCGGCGCGGTTGCGCGCCGAGCCATCGCCCTGAGGCAGGCTGTAGCCCTCGAGCGCCCCCGGCGGCAGGCTGTCCGCGAAAGGTGCGAGCAATTCCTTCACCCGGCCACCGGCGGGACCATGCTTCATCGCCAGTTCGGAGTTTGAGAAATAGGAGGTGATGCGCGGCTGGCGGCCACCGGTCAGCGTCTCGTTGATGTACTCGAAGTTGAACAGCTGGATCATCGCCTCGCGCACCCGCCAGTCGGCAAAGGCCGGTTGGCGCGTGTTCATCACAAAGCCGGTCATCCCCGAGGGGCGCCCGTGCGGGATCACCGATTTGACCACCTCGCCGCTTTCGATCGCCGGGAAACCATACTGGCTTTCCCATTTCTCCGAGTTGAACTCGCGGTTGGAGTTGAGCAGCCCGGCCTTGAACGCCTCGAACATCGCGGTGCCATCGCCGAAGAACTCCATGCGCACCTCGTCGAGGTTGGCCTGACCCTTCATGAAGGGCACATCCTTGCCCCAGTAATCAGGATTGCGCTTGAGCGAGACGTAGCGGCCCGCCTCGAAATCGTCGATGACATAAGGCGCGGTGGTGATCGGGATCACGTCGAGGCCGGACTCGGCGAAATCCTTGCCCTCCCATTGCGCCTTTTTGAGGATCGGACGCATGCCGACGATCAGCGCCAGCTCGCGATCGGGGGTGTTGAAGGTAAAGCGCAGGCTGCGCTCGCCGGTCTTTTCGATGCTCTCGATCCGGTTGTACGTGCCCTGATAGCGCGGATGGCCGACGGTGCCGAGCGTGTCGAAGCTCCAGATCACGTCCTCGACCGTCACCGGCGTGCCGTCCGAGAACTTGGCCTCGGGGCGCAGGGTGAACTCGACCCAGTCGCGCTCGGGCGAGGTGTCGACCGTTTCGCAGATCAGACAATAGAGTGTGAAGGGCTCGTCCCAGCTGCGGCCCATGAGGGATTCATAGGCCAGAAACCGCAGCTGCCACGGCACGGAACCCTTTAGGATATGCGGGTTGAGACTGTCGAAACTGCCCACTTCGCCGGTGACGATGCGACCGCCCTTGGGGGCATCGGGATTGACGTAGGGAAGGTGGTCGAAATCGGCGGGAAGGGCGGGCGCGCCATACATGGCGATGCCGTGCATGGGCTCTGCCGCAGCGCCGAATCCGGCGCAGATCGCCAGCGCGGTCAATGTGCTGTTTCCCAGCGAGGGGAATTTGAAAAAATTCGCGGTCATCTTGGAAACCGTCCTGCTCTGCCCTTGTTTTCTTGGCTTCAGAGCCTACCGGGGCTTTTACGTCTTTTCAAACTTTTAGGTTGGACTCCGGCGGCAAAGCGCGTATAAAGAAGTCACTGCTCGATAGGTTTCTTGCCTGTATGAAACCTGCCTCAATGACTGAACGCCGGCTTCGTGCCGGCGTTTTTTTTATGTCTCGCAACACTTTTCCGAAGAGGCGCGGCCCGTTTTCGCCGCCCAGAAGGACGAGTCGAAGAGGGGCTGCGACGCGCGCCTTCTGCCTGCAAATGCGGCAGCGCGGCATGACGGGCAGCGATCCCGGAGCCATACAGGCCAAGGCCCCGCTTGCCTAGGGGGGCATTCATCCACAGGGCCTACTTATCCGTGATGACGTTGCGATCCCGGGCTTGCAGCTTCCGCTTGGATAGCAGAGCAATGGGGCGGACAGGGAACCGGGAGGATGGGTTGTCCCTTGGTCCCAGTGAGGCGTGCAATTTTGGCGCCGCAGCAATCGAGGAGTTTTCGCATGTCTCTCAAGGGCAAAACAGCCATCGTCACCGGGTCGAACTCGGGCATCGGCCTCGGCGTCGCGCGCGAATTGGCGCAGGCCGGCGCGTCGGTGGTGCTCAATTCCTTCACCGACCGTGACGAGGATCATCAGCTCGCCGCCGACATGTCCAAAGAGTTCGGCGTGCCGGTGCGCTACATCAAGGCCGATATGTCCAAGGGCGACGAATGCCGCGCGCTGATCGAACAGGCGGGCGCCTGCGACATCCTGGTCAACAACGCCGGCATTCAGCATGTGGCGCCGATCGACGAGTTCCCGATCGAGAAATGGGACGCGATCATCGCCATCAACCTCACCTCGGTGTTCCACACCACCGCCGCGGCGCTGCCGATGATGCGCAAGGCGGGCTGGGGCCGGGTGGTGAACATCGCCTCGGCGCATGGGCTCACCGCCTCGCCGTTCAAATCGGCCTATGTCTCGGCCAAGCACGGCATCGTCGGCATGACCAAGACCGTGGCGCTGGAAACCGCGAAAGAGCCGATCACCTGCAACGCCATCTGCCCGGGCTATGTGAAGACCCCGCTGGTTGAGGCACAGATCCCCGACACCGCGGCCAAGTACAACATGTCCGAGGAAGAGGTGATCGAGAAGGTGATCCTCGAGCGTCAGCCCTCGAAAGAATTCGCCACCACCGCGCAGATCGGCGGCACGGCGGTCTTCCTGTGCTCGGACGCAGCCGAGCAGATCACCGGCACGACGATCTCTGTCGACGGCGGCTGGACCGCACTCTGATCCGGCACGGCTTCGGGGACACTTCGGCGTGAGCCGCGGTGTCCCCGCAACTTCCCCCGTTGATCGGGCGTTCATGTGAACATATCATGAACACATGGCAAGAATGACCCTCGATCAGAAGCTCGCGATTCTTTCCGACGCGGCAAAATACGATGCCTCCTGCGCCTCCAGCGGGGGGCAAAAGCGCAATTCGCGCGATGGTAAGGGCCTCGGCTCGACCACCGGCTCTGGCATCTGCCACGCCTATACGCCCGACGGGCGCTGCATCAGCCTGCTGAAGATCCTGATGACGAACTTCTGCATCTATGACTGCGCCTATTGCGTGAACCGCGTCAGTTCCAACGTCACCCGGGCCCGGTTCTCGCCCGAGGAGGTGGTGACGCTGACGCTGGAGTTCTACCGGCGCAATTACATCGAGGGGCTGTTCCTCTCGTCCGGCATCATCCGCAGCCCCGATGAGACCATGTCCGACATGGTGCGCATCGCGCGGATGCTGCGGCTCGATCATCACTTCCGCGGCTACATCCACCTCAAGACCATCCCCGATGCCGCGCCCGAACTGATCGAGGAAGCGGGGCTTTATGCCGACCGTTTGTCGATCAATGTGGAACTGCCGACCGACCGCGCGGTGAAGGATTACGCTCCGGAAAAGGATCCCGCGCAGATCCGTCGCGCCATGGCCGACGTGCGGCTGAAGCGCGAGGCCCGCAAAGAGCGCAGCTTTACCGGCAAGCGTCCGCCGCGCTTTGCGCCCGCGGGGCAGTCGACGCAGATGATCGTTGGCGCCGATGGGGCGGATGACACCACCATTCTGCGCAGCTCGACCCGGCTTTACTCCAGCTACGGGCTCAAGCGCGTCTATTACTCGGCCTTCTCGCCGATCCCCGACAGTTCCGCCGCGCTGCCGCTGATCAAGCCGCCGCTGATGCGCGAGCATCGGCTTTATCAGGCGGACTGGCTGCTGCGCTTTTATGGCTTCGACGTCGACGAGATCGCCGCCTCCAGCAAGGGCGGGCTTCTCGATCTAGAGATCGACCCAAAGCTCGCCTGGGCGCTGGCCAACCGCCATCTGTTTCCGGTCGATGTGAACCGCGCCGAGCGCGAGATGCTGCTGCGGGTGCCGGGACTGGGCACCAAGAGCGTCGGGCGCATCCTTGCCACACGGCGCCACCGCACGCTGCGCTATGACGATCTGCGGCGGATGGGGGCGAACCTCAAACAGGCCAAACCCTTCATCACGCTGCTCGACTGGCGACCGCGCGCGCTGAGCGATGCCGCCGACCTGCGGGCCCGTTTCGCGCCGCCGCCCGAGCAGTTGCAGCTGATCTGATGCACAGCGTCAGCCTGCCAGAGATCGGCACATTCGAGGCGTGGCGCGACGAGGCGCGCGCGCTGCTCGGCGCGTCGGTGCCGCCCGGAGAGGTGCTGTGGCAGCGCGGGCAGGGTGCCGCTGACCTCTTTTCCAATGGCCCCGGCGCCGAAGCTCCGCCACCTGCCGCCAGCGCGCCGCTCTCTGTGCCGCTCTCTGTGCCGCGCGGCTTTGTCGATCTTGCGCGGCTGGCGATCTGCCACAGCGATCCCGAGCGGTTCGCCCGGCTCTATGCGCTGCTGTGGGCGCTGCGCTCGGACAAGCGCCTGCTGAGCGACCGCGCCGATCCGCGCATCGACCGGCTCGAACGGATGGCCAAAGAGGTCCGCCGCGACCGCCACAAGATGACCGCCTTCGTCCGTTTCCGCGAGATCGGCACACCCGGCGCCAACCGCCGCAGCTTTGCCGCGTGGTTCGAGCCGACGCACCATATTGTCGAGCTGACCGCGCCCTTCTTCGTCAGCCGTTTCGGCGACATGGACTGGTGTATTCTCACGCCCGATATCTCGGCGCATTTCGAGGGCGGCGATCTGCGCTTCGCCGCCGGGGCCGCGCGCCCCGATCTGCCCGAGGATGCCACAGAAGACCTCTGGCGCACCTATTTCCGCAATATCTTCAATCCCGCGCGGCTGAAGCCCAAGGCGATGCAGGCGGAGATGCCAAAGAAATACTGGCACAATATGCCCGAAACCCAGTTGATCCCCGAACTGCTGGCCAGCGCGCAGGCGCGGGCGCAGGAGATGGCCGAGGCCGCACCGACGCTGGCCCCGGCGCGTGCCGGGAAGATCACCGCACGGCTGCGCGCGGAGCCGGAAACAGCGCCCGAGATGCCCGGCGATCTGGCGCAGGCGCTACAGGGCTGCCGCCGCTGCCCGCTCTGGCAGGACGCCACGCAGCCGGTACCGGGCGAGGGGCCGAAGGATGCGGCGCTGATGGTGGTGGGCGAGCAGCCCGGAGATCGCGAAGACCTCGAAGGGCGACCCTTTGTTGGCCCGGCAGGGCAGCTATTCGACAAGGCGGCGGCGCGGGCCGGGCTCGACCGGGCGCAGGCTTATCTGACCAACGCGGTGAAGCATTTCAAATTCACCCCGCGTGGCAAGCGCCGGATCCATCAGGCGCCGAACCGGGGCGAGGTGATGCATTGCCGCTGGTGGCTCGACATCGAGCGCGCGCAGGTGAAGCCGAAGCTGATCCTCGCCATGGGCGCCACAGCCGCCGAGAGCCTCACCGGAAGTCGCGCGGGGCTGATGGCGCGGCGGGGACAGGTGGAGCATACCGAAGACGGAACGCCGGTGCTGATCACCCTGCATCCATCCTACCTGCTGCGTCTGCCCGAGGCGGACAGACCGGCAGCCGAGGCCCTGTTCGAGCAGGACCTGCGGCTGGCGGCGGAGATGGTCGCCGAGTTGCGCTGAGCCTCAGCTCGCGCGGCGCACCGGCTCGACCTTGGGTTTGCCGCCGGGTTTATCGGGCGGATAGACGAGCCCGGCGGAGATCACCAGTTTCGCGGCGTCTTCGAGGCTCATGTCCAGTTCCACCACATCCTCGACCGGGAAGTAGAGCAAGAAGCCCGAGGTGGGGTTCGGCGTGGTCGGGACGAAGACCGACACAAGCTCTCCGGTGACGTCGGATTTCTCCAGCACCTCACCCTTGGCCTGCGTCGAGATGAAGCCGATCGCCCAGATGCCCTTGCGCGGGTATTGCACAAGGCAGGCCTTCTCAAAGCTGCGCTCGGTTTGGGCAAACACCGTTTCGGCGATCTGCTTGATGCCGGAATAGATCGAGCGGACCACCGGGGTCCGGTCCACCAGCGTTTCGGCAAAGCGGATCATCGAGCGACCGATGAGGCCCTTGGCGACCCAGCCCACCACGATGGTGAAGACAAGGAAGAAGATCACCCCGACGCCGCGCAGGTTGATCCCGATGTATTCCTCGGGATTGAACCGCTGCGGCACCAGCGGCAGCACAAAGCCATCGACCCAGCCAAACAGGGTCCAGATCAGCCAGACCGTCAGGCCGACCGGCGCGATCACCACCAGCCCGGTGAGGAAGCTGGCCCGGAGGCTCGCAAAGATGCCGGGACGGCGCGGCTTTTCGTCGAAGGGGGTGTTCATTCGTGGTCCGGAAAAAGAAGTTACCGCACCAACCTAGGCACTCGCGCGCCGCTTCACAATGGGCGCGCGAGCCTGTGATGTCAGCTTCGGGGCAGGGCGCTCAGTTCCGAAGCGATCGCAGCGCCCAGCTTGGCGTTGTTGAGAACCAGCTCGATGTTGCTCTCCAGCGAGCGGCCCTCGGTCAGCTCGAAGATGCGCTGCAGCAGATAGGGCGTCACAGCTTTGCCGTGGATGCCGTGCGTTGTGGCATCTTCCATGGCGCGCTGGATGATCGGCATCATGGTGTCGCGCGGGATTTCCGCCGCGGGCGGGATCGGATTGGCGATAAGCTGGCCACCCGGAAGCCCCAAGGCCGCGCGCATCCGCATCGCCTCGGCGATCTGCTTGGGGGTATCGAGCCGCAGCGGCGCCGCCAGACCAGCCTCCCGCGACCAGAAGGCGGGCAGTTGGTCCTGACCAAAGGCGATCACCGGAACACCAAGAGTTTCAAGCACTTCCAGCGTCTTTGAAAGATCGAGGATCGCCTTTGCGCCGGCCGCGATCACGGTCACCGGGGTCTGCGCCAGTTCCTGCAGGTCGGCCGAGATGTCAAAGCTCTGCTCAGCGCCGCGATGCACGCCGCCGATGCCGCCGGTGGCAAAAACCTCGATCCCGGCGAGCCGCGCCGCGATCATCGTCGCCGCAACAGTGGTAGCCCCGGTGCCGCCGCGCGCCATGCAAACCGCCATATCGGCGCGCGAGAGCTTCGCCGCGTGCTTGGTCTGCGCCAGCTTCTCAAGCTGCGCATCGTCGAGCCCGACGCAGAGCTTGCCGTCGAGCACGGCGATGGTCGCAGGGGTTGCACCGCCGTCGCGGATGGTCTGCTCTACCTTGCGCGCCATCTCGAGGTTCTGCGGCCAGGGCATACCGTGGGTGATGATGGTGGATTCCAGCGCCACCACGGGCGCGCCGTTTTCCAGCGCGTCGGCAACGGGGGTGGACAGATGCACGAGGCTCATGAAGCGATATCTCCGGATACGTAGGTTGCGGCGGCCTCCAGCGCTTCATGCAGCGCGGTGGCACGGTCAGCGCCGCGCAGTTCGGCGGCGATATGCGCCGCCATGAAAGTGTCGCCCGCGCCGGTGACACGGGTCACCAGCACCTCGGGCGGACATTCGGACACGACACCCTCGGCGGTGGCATCGGCGGCGGGCTTGCCGCCATCGGTGACCAGCGCGCGCGCCGCACCGCGCTCGATCAGCGCCGCCGCCGCGGTCTTGGCATCGTCAAAGCTCTGCATGCACAGAAGGCCGGCTTCTTCGAGGTTCACATAAAGCACGCCGCGTCCCGCACGCAGGAAGGGCGTCAGACGCTCGGCCTTGCCGGGGCTCGCCGGGGCGATGCGCAGATCGGCGGCGCGGAAGGCGGGCAGGCGGACGATTTCCTCCAGCAGCGCCTCGGTGAGATTGCCGTCGAGCGCCACCGGCCCGCTCCAAGGCGCATCGGTCTGGCCAAGCGGACCGTCGATCAGCGGCGCAAGGATACGCGCACCGGCCTGTTCCAGCGAATGCGCGTCGGCAATCGCCGCGATCAGCCCGTTCGCACCTTCAACCGCCATGTAAATGTCGGTCGGCAAGTCTTCGGAACGATACAGAAATTCCGTGATACACCCAAGCCGCTCACAGGCATCGACAAGCTCGTGCCCATTGGGGTCCTGACCGACCGCGCTGAGCAGTCCGGGCTTCAGACCAAAGCGCGTCAGGGTCATCGCGATGTTCATCGCGACGCCGCCGGGCAGGCGGGTGATACGCCCGGGCACGTCCGAGCCCTGACGCATATGGCTGGCGGATCGGCCAATCACATCCCACAGGACGGAGCCGATGCAAAGGATATCGGGGGCGCTGTTCATTCTGTCCTTGTGACCGAGCGTGCGCGCCGGGGCAAGAGCATTGATGCGCGGGTGCGCGGCTGCTAGCGCTTCGGCGGAAACACGCGTGAAAGCGTTGGATTTGGGAGGAATAGAGCCATGATGAACCGCCGATGGGTGCTTGATCACTATCCGCAGGGCGCGGCGACCGAGGATGTCTGGCGGCTCGAAGACGCGCCAATCCCAGAGCTTGAGCCAGGCCAAATTCTTGTGAAAACCCAGTGGCTTTCACTTGATCCTTACATGCGCGGGCGGATCGCTCCGGGGGCCAATTACACTGCCGGTGTCGCGCCCGGCGGTCTGATGCAGGGCGGCGGTGTCGGTGAGGTGATCGCTTCGGCGCATCCGGGCTGGAATGTCGGCGACATGGCCGAGAGCATGGGGTTTGGCTGGCAGACCCATGCGGTGCTGAGCCCGGATCTGCCGGGCGCTCAGGCCACGAACCGGGTGCCCGAGGGGGTTCCGGCGCAGGCGGCGCTGTCGTGGCTCGGCATGCCGGGGCTGACCGCCTATGTCGGGCTCACCGAGATCGGGCGGCCGGTGCCGGGTGAAACCGTGGTCGTCTCGGCAGCCTCGGGCGCTGTGGGACAGTTGGTCGGCCAGATCGCAAAGCTGATGGGTGCGCGTGTCGTGGCGATCGCAGGCAGCGAGGAAAAACTGAACTATTGCCGTGAGTTGGGCTTCGACGTTGCGATCTCGCACCGCGACCCAAAGCTCGCCGAGGCGCTGGCAGACGCGTGCCCGGAGGGCGTCGATGTTTTCTGGGACAACACCGGCGGCACCATCCATGACATCGTGCTGGCGCAACTGGCGACGCGGGCGCGCGTGGTGATCTGCGGTCGCATCGCGGTGGTCGACAAGCCCGCGAGCGAGGACATCGGCCTCAGGGCCAGCGCGCGGCTGATCGTGACGCGCGCGCGGGTCGAGGGCTTGGTGGTCTTCGACTGGTGGCACAAGCGCGATGAGGCGTTTCGGCATCTGCGCAAATGGCAGGCTGCGGGGCATATCCGCTACCGTGAGGACGTTCTGGAGGGGTTCGAGCGCATGCCCGAAGCATTCCTGCGCATGATGAGCGGCGCCAATCTGGGGAAGCAACTGGTGCGCGTCTGAGCAAAATCCGAGGTGGGGATACCAAAATTCCCACCTCGATTTTGTGAACTCAAGGGGCGTTGCGACAGGGTCCGCTATCTCAGTTTCACCATTTCTTCTCTGAAGGCTTCCGTTGGCGTGCGCCATCCGAGGCACTTCCGCGGTGTCGCATTCAGTCTCTCGCTGATCGCCTTCATCTGGGGCCTCGAAAGCGATGCGAGAGACGTATCGCGGGGCAGGACGCGGCGGGCCCCCTCCGTTCAGGTTTTCCACCGAGCCTTTCTGCCAGGGTGCCTGTGGGTCGCAGAACCAGGCGGTTGTCCCGATGCCGGCCTCGAGCTTTCGCCAGTCGCGAAACTCGAACCCACGGTCGAAGGTGATCGACTTGCGTGCCGCCTGGGGCAGTGGCGTCATCACGTTCATCAAGCTGTTCATGAAGTGCGTGGAGCTGCGATCGTTGTTGCGGAACAGGACCGCGAAGCGGGTCTTTCTCTCGACCAGCGTTGCGACGTTCATCGAGCCTTGCGCGCGCTCGAAGATCATCAGATCGCCTTCCCATTCTCCGAATTTTTCCCGCGTCTTAACGTATTCTGGGCGCTGATGGATCGACCGTTCAGGCGGAAAGACCTGGCTGCGGGACCGCCGCGCATACCGGGGCCTGCGTTTCTTGCGCCGGCTGGGCAGGTGTCGCGCCAACTCTTCGGCACGACCCTCTGGGCCATAGATATGGGCGTAGATGGTCTCGTGGCTGACGGTCACGGGCAAACCTTCGAAGCGCATCCGGCCGGCGATCTGCTCCGGCGACCAGCCAGCCTTGAGACGGTCGATAACGGCTTCGCGCAAATCCACAAGCCGGATCAGCTTGCGCCTCCGGGCCCGACGGTCGGAGGCTTTGCGCTGCGCGACCATGCCGTAGTAGCCATCGAGGTAAGCGACCTCGTCAGTGTCTGCGGCAAAGGCATTGCGCTTGATCTCGCGGTAGACCGTCGAACGATGCCGACCGATCTCTGCGGCAATCGTGTTGACCGGCAGCTTTGCGTTCAGCAGGTCTTCGATCCTGCGCCGCTCACGCAGGTCCAACTCTTTGTGCGCCATTGTCCGTTCTCCTTGCTTTCCAGCAAGATAGGGGATTTGTCGCAAGCCAGCTTAGAATGTGCCTTTCCCACTACAGTAATTCTCATAATTAGTATTATGTATCTAAAGTGCAGATGCGTGGCGCTGAGAAAGACCATATAGCCCTTTGACGCGGCGCGAAAATCTCCGCATTCTGCCAGTATGCGCCGAAATCCTGCACGTCCCATCCTCATCGCGATTATCGCCCTTGCCCTTGCCGCAGCGGTCGTTGTTGGCGTCCGTACCGTGCGCCACGCGCTCTATTGGGCCGATCCGGCGCATCGCAATGTCACGCCCGAGGGCTGGATGACGCTTGGCTATCTCGAGCGTTCGCATCAGTTGCCGCACCACAGCCTCGGCCCGGCGCTTGGGCTCTCGCCGCAGCCTGGCGAGCCGCTGAGCCTTGAGGAGATCGCCGCGACGCGCAACGAGCCACTGGCGCAGCTTCTCGCCGAGGTCGGCGCCGTGATCGAGGCCGAGAAGCGATGAGCGATGTCACGGGCAGCCTCAGCGATACGATCCTCGCGCTGCTGCCCGAGCTGGGTCTGCCGGTGCTTGGCGGAACCATCATGCTGGCCTCTCTCGGACTGCCGATGGCGCCGGGCTCGCTGATGGTTCTGGTTGCGGGCACGCTGGCCGCCGCTGGTGAGCTGCCCATTGTCGCCACCGCGCTCACCGCGCTCTGCGCGGCTTTGCTTGGCGATCAGCTGGGATACTGGCTTGGGCGTCTGCTGGGCACGCGGCTGCTTGGCGGTCGGCTGGCCGCACGCCAAGGGCCGACGCTGGAGCGCGCGCTGGCGCTGTTGTCCGAGCGCGGCGCCATGGCGGTGTTTCTGACGCGCTGGCTGATCGCGCCGCTCGGTCCGGCGATGAACCTTGTGGCTGGTGCTGGCGGCTTGCCATGGCTGCGCTTCGCGCTCGCCGATCTCGCCGGAGAACTGGTCTGGGTCAGCGCCTATATGGGTCTCGGCGCGGCCTTCGCACCGTTCATCCCGCAGATCGCCCAGCTGTCGAGCGATGTCACCACGCTGCTCGCCGCGCTCGCCGTCGCGCTGGCCGCCGGACTGCTGCTGCGCCGCCACCGGCACCACCGGCACGACAGACCCCGCTAGCGGGATTTCTGGACAAGCCGATCACGCGCGCGCTATCTGGGCGGGAATTACCGGAGACTTGCCCATGCACTCGCTGCTCATTCTGAACGGCCCGAACCTCAATCTGCTTGGCCAGCGCCAGCCCGAAGTCTATGGCCGCACCACGCTGGCCGACGTCGAGGCCATGTGCCGGGCCCATGCCGAAAAGATCGGCGTCACCGTGGATTTCGCACAGAGCAACCACGAAGGCGCGCTGATCGACGCGATCCATGCGGCGCGCGGCACCAAAGATGGTATCATTCTCAACGCCGGCGCTTACACGCATACTTCGGTCGCTCTGATGGATGCGATCAGCTCGGCAGAAGTCCCGACGATCGAATTGCACCTGTCGAATGTTCATGCCCGCGAAAGCTTTCGCCACACCAGCTATATCGCCAAGGTCGCGCTTGGCGTGATCTGCGGCTTCGGCGCGCGCGGCTACACGCTGGCCATGGATGCGCTGGTGTCCCACTTGGAGTGACACGCTCATGACCCCGGATGATCGGGCCCATCTTCTGGCACTCACCAATGCCTCCAGCATCGAGACCGCATGGTCCATGCATGTGGCGAAAATGGCCGGATATGGGTTCGATCGTCTGCTCTACGGGTTCACCCGCTATCGCACGCCGACCTCGCTGGGCGATCCCAATGATTTCCTTGTTCTGACCAACCATCGGCCCGATTACACGCGCGAGTTCATCGGAAACGGGCTCTATCGTCATTCTCCCATGGTCCGCTGGGCGCTGGAGAACGAAGGCCCGCGCTCTTGGAGCCGGACAGCCGCGGCGCTCGAGCGTGGCGAGCTGTCGGAAGATGCGCGGCGGGTTGTGGCGTTCAACGCGTCCAAACAGGTCACCGCGGGCTACACCATCGGTTTCAAATCGCTCTCGCATCGCGCCAAGGGTGCCATCGCGCTGACCGCGCGGCCCGGCATGACGCAGGAGGACGTCGAGCGGATCTGGTCTGCCCATGGCGAGACCATTTTGCTGTGCAACAATGTTCTGCACCTGCGCGTGCTCACCCTGCCCTACATCCCGCCTGATCAGACTTTGACGCCGCGCCAGCGCGAGGCGCTGGAATGGGTCGGCGACGGAAAGACCACGCAGGACATTGCACAAATTATGGGTCTTACGCAGGCCACCGTGGAAAAGCATTTGCGTCGCGCCAGAGACACACTCAATGTGGAAACCAGCGCGCAAGCTGTCGCAAAGGCGACATTTCTAAACCAAATGTTCATTTTGGATATATAAGCTTATCTGAATTAACAGAGTGTCAGATTCGAATCGGACACAGAAACAATGCCTCCACAGCATGCAGTTCGTACTGCACTTTTTGAGTTTACTTATAGAGAGTTTTCAAAATCCGGAAACTAAGATCGGAAAAGCCCCAGAATATGCTCTAAAACGCCCTGGGCCCCATCACCCCTCTTTTACTTAGCGTCAGTCCGTTGCACACTCACTCATGTTCCGTGAGTGGTGGCTTTGGCCATAGGAACCCGAGACTGTCACTCCCCGCAATTTCGGGGCTCTGCCAGCCTCCCGGTTTATACCGGAGCCAGATCGGTCCCTCGCAATTTCCGCTTGGGCTCGGCTTGGCACGCCTGTCTTGGCACTCCGGCCTCATCCCCAAATGTATTGGGGTGCCGAGAAACACAGGTTGCGGAGTCGCTCCAAGGAGCGGCTCCGTTCTTGTTTAGGGGCGCTCTTTAGGCCGTCAAACTTGCCGTCGTACAAAGCACGCGCAGAGGGCCGTACGTTCTGGCCCATTGCCCCTCCTGCCCCTGCCTATTGCCCCTGCCCCGGCTCCCCCATGCCTGCATGGACCTCTGGCATAGACCAACCCCCGGCCCGGCGCGCCCCGCTGCACGGCACAATGAACCAAAGCAAAAGAGGCGCCCCGGACGGGACGCCTCTCGATCTCTTTCGGCAGCGGGGCTAAGATGGCCCAGCAATGGGCTTAGCCCTGAGCGGCCTTGGCCACTTCTGCCGCGAAGTCTTCTTCGACTTTCTCGATGCCTTCGCCGACCTGCAGGCGGATGAAACCGGTGATCTCGGCACCAGCTTCTTTCGCGGCCTGCTCGACGGTCACGTCGGGGTTCACCACGAACTGCTGACCCAGCAGGGTCACTTCGGCGAGGAACTTCTTCATGCGGCCAACGATCATCTTCTCGATGACGGCGTCCGGCTTGCCGGATTCCTTGGCGATGTCGATCTGAACCTGACGCTCTTTTTCGACAACCGCCGGATCGAGCTCAGCTTCGTTCAGCGAGGCCGGGTTGGCAGCTGCGATGTGCATCGCGACCTGCTTGCCGAACTCTTCGCTGCCGCCGGTCATGGCAACCAGCACGCCGATCTGGCCGAGGCCGGGCGCTGCTGCGTTGTGCACGTAGGTGGCGACGATTTCGCCTTCGATCTTGGCCATCCGGCGAAGGGTCATGTTCTCGCCGATTTTGGCAATCTTGTCGGTGACCAGCTCGGAGACCTTCTTGCCGTCGACTTCCGCGTCGGCCAGCGCTTCCACGCTGTCGACTTTCAGAGCGGCGCCGGCGATGTCGCGGACCATGCCCTGGAATTCGGCGTTCTTGGCAACGAAGTCGGTCTCGGCGTTCACCTCGACGGCAACGCCCACGCCACCTTCGACCTCAACGGCCACGAGGCCCTCTGCCGCGGTGCGGCCGGACTTCTTCGCAGCTTTCGCGAGGCCCTTGGTGCGCAGCCAGTCAACCGCGGCTTCCATGTCGCCATCGGTCTCGGTCAGCGCTTTTTTGGCATCCATCATGCCTGCGCCGGTCATCTCGCGCAGTTCTTTAACCTGTGCAGCAGTGATCGCCATCTCGGCTCTCCTCATCTCAAATTCGGTGGGGCGGCCCTGCCCCGGGCCACCCGCTCCTGTCATGAATTCGTGACGCTTTCGCGACAGGCCCAGGGAACTGACCCATGGGGCGCGCGAGAGCGTGGTGCGCCCGCCCCGCATGGGGCGCGGCAGGCGCGGATGGCTTACTTGCCTGCGTTCGCGTCGGCGAGCAGCTCTTCTGCCGGTGCGTCTTCCAGAGCGCCGAGGTCAACGCCTGCCGCTTCCATCTGGCCGGTCATGCCGTCCAGGGCCGCGCGCGAAACGAGGTCGCAGTAGAGCGAGATGGCGCGTGCCGCGTCATCGTTGCCGGGGATGATGTAGTCCACGCCTTCGGGCGAGCAGTTGGTGTCGACGATGGCGACAACCGGGATGCCCAGCTTGTTGGCTTCGGCCACGGCCAGCGCTTCTTTTTTCACGTCGATGACGAAGAGCATGTCGGGCAGGCCGCCCATTTCGCGGATGCCGCCGAGCGATGCCTGAAGCTTCGCCTGGTCACGCTCCATGCCGAGGCGCTCTTTCTTGGTGAGGCCTTCAGCGCCGGTTTCCATGCGCTCGTCGATGGTCTTCAGACGCTGGATCGACTGCGAAACGGTCTGCCAGTTGGTGAGCGTGCCGCCCAGCCAGCGGTGGTTCATGTAGAACTGTGCGCATTTCTCTGCGGCTTCGGCGATCGGGCCAGCTGCCTGACGCTTGGTGCCAACGAAGAGCACCGAGCCGCCTTTGGCGACGGTTTCGCGGATCGCGTTCAGCGCAGCGTCCAGCATCGGGACGGTCTGCGTCAGGTCCATGATGTGGATGCCGTTGCGCGCGCCGTAGATGAACTCGCCCATGCGGGGGTTCCAACGCTGCGTCTGGTGGCCGAAGTGCACGCCTGCTTCAAGCAGCTGGCGCATGGTGAACTCGGGGAGAGCCATGTCCGTATATCCTTTCCGGTTTCATAAATCCTCAGCGGGGGCTCATCCTTTTGGGACAACCGGTGGACGCTTGGGGATGTCTCCCCCAAAGGCCCGACCCCGCCTGTGGCGTTCTCGTGGGCGCGCCTATACTCCCGTTCCCGTGAGCGCGCAACCCCTGGAGCCGCAAATTCCTCTCAGCACGGTGCCCGGTCGTGGTTTCTGGCCGAGTCTTCTGGCGGCGCTTTCCGGCCTGCCTCCGGCGGGGATATTTTGATCTAGACGAAGAACCACGCCCCGCGCCCTTCGTCTAGAAACAAATATCCCGGGGAGTCCGCGCAAGCGGACGGGGCAGAGCCCCATTTCTTGCAGCCCATCACCCCAAGCCTGCCGCAGGGTCACGCCTGCGTGAGCCCAGCTTGCGGAAACTACTTACCCTGTTAAGTACCAATCCTGTTAAGCAACCGCAGCAACCCGGCCCAACCTCATGTCCGATACCTCCGACACCTCCGACGCCCCCCAGTCTACACGCGTACTCGAAGCCCTTCTCGCCGCCACGCGCGAGATCCGCACCCACTATGATGCCAGCGCGCAGGACCTCGGGCTGACCTTCTCTCGGGCGCGGGTGGTGTCGGAACTGGCACGGCACGAAGGCGCGACACAGGCGGAACTGGCCTGCGTGCTGCGCATCGAGGCCCCGGCGCTCAAGCGCCAGATCGACGCGCTGGAGGCGCAGGGCTTCATCGAGCGCCGCGCGCTCGACGGGGACGCCCGCAAACGCGCGCTGCATCTGACCGACAAGGCCAGATCGAGCCGCATCACCTGTTTTCTCGAGCGCGTGCGCGCCGATCTTCTCGACGGGATTTCCCCCGAAGATCAGGACCTCGCCTGCGATGTGCTGGAACGCATCGCGCTCAACGCAACCAAGCTGACTTCCGAATGACCGACCAAACCACAGAAAACCAGAAGCCGGAGCGCGCGGAGGAGCCCCCGTCCGACACGCCGACACCGGCCGCATCACAACCGGCCGCATCACAACCGGCCGCACCGCCGCCGCCCGCGCCGGGCATGCCCCTGCGCCGTGCGCTGCCCTATATCGCCGCCTCGCTCACCATCGGTGTGACGCAGGGGCTGGGACAGGGGTTCATCTCGACCAACCTGCCGCAGATCGCCGGCGATCTCGGGATCACCACGGCGCAGGCCAGCTGGCTCATGGCCGCCTATATGATCCCCCGCGCCTCGCTGACCATCATGCTGATCAAGCTGCGCACCCAATACGGGCTGCGGCGCTTCGCCGAGATCGGTATCGCGGTCTATGTGGTGGTGGCCTTCATCTCGCTGTGGATCACCGATCTGCGCTCTGCGGTGGTGATCGAGTTCCTCTCGGGCATCGCCGCCGCGCCGCTCTCGACGCTGGCCTTTCTCTATATCCTCGAGCCGCTGGCGCAACAGTGGAAGCTGCGCCTTGGGTTGCCGATCGCGCTGATGCTGCTGACCTCCGGGCCGACGCTGGCGCGCGTGGTCTCGCCGTGGCTGATCGGCGATGGCGGGCTGGCGGGCATCCATCTCACCACGCTGGGCCTGTCGATGGTCTGCCTGATGCTGGTCTACCTGCTGCCGATCGCACCGATGCCGCGCAGCAAGGTGATCCAGCGCGCCGACTTCCTGAGCTTCGGGCTGATCGCGATCGGGCTGGGCGGGCTGGTCACCGGCTTTGTCATGGGGCCAATCCACTGGTGGACCGCCCTGCCCTGGCTCGGCTGGCTGCTGGCGGCCTCTGTGCTGTGCCTGACGCTTGCGGTGATCCTCGAATTGCACCGCGACGCGCCGCTGATCGACATCCGCTGGCTGCTGACCCCGGCGATGCTGCACCTTGCCTTCACGCTGTTCCTGTTCCGCCTGCTGCTGTCAGAGCAGAGCACCGGCGCGCCGGCGCTGTTTCAGGCCCTGGGGCTGGGCAGTGCGCAGATGACCGGGCTGTTCACCATGATCCTTGCGGGCACCGCCATGGGTGCGCTGGCCTGCGTGGGGTGGATGAAGCCCGGACGCGAGCCCGCCTATCACTTCGTCGCTTTGGCGCTCATCGCGTTTGGCGCGTGGATGGACAGCGCCTCGACGCTGCAGACCCGGCCCGAGCAGATGTATGTGAGCCAGACGCTGATCGCCTTCGCGTCAATGCTCTTCATGGCGCCCGCGATGATGAAGGGGCTGATCGCGGCGCTGAGCAAGGGGCCGATGTATCTGCTTTCTTTCGTCATCGTCTTTCTGGTCACCCAGAGCGTTGGCGGCATCCTCGGCTCGGGCATCTTCCGCTCGCTGATCAATGAGCGGCAGGCCTTCCATCTGCAGGTGCTGCGCGAGGAACTCACCAGCGCCGATCCGATGACCGCGCAGAGCATCGCCGCCAGCATGCAGCAGCTTGCGCCGCAGATCGCCGACAGTGCGCAACTGAAAGCTCAGGCGGTGTCGCAACTGGCCAGCACCGCCTCGAGCCAAGCCTATGTGATGGCCTATAACGACGGCTATTTCATGATCTTTCTCGTGGCTCTGGCAGCCCTCGTGGCGCTGGTGCTGCACATCTTCCGCGACTGGCTGGCCGCGCGCCTCGCCCGACCCGACGCTGAGCAAGACGCTGAGCAAAACACCCAGCCAGAGCCGCAACCCTCCTGACCCATCCGAGCAAGAACAATGAAGAAATTCCTCTCCCTCCCGACCCTTATCGCCTCGGCGATCGGCATCGCCGGTGTGCTGCTGCTGCTGTTTGCATGGCACCTGCCGCCCTTCGCCGCCGCCCATCCCTCGACCGAGAACGCCTATCTGCGCGGCAAGGTCACGCAGATCGCGCCGCAGCTCTCGGGCTATCTGTCCGAGGTCGACGTGAGCGACTTCCAGACCGTCAAGCAAGGCGATTTGATCGCGCGCATTGACCCGTCGAGCTATCGCCAGAAACTCTCGCAGGCGCAGGCAACGCTGGCCTCTGCCAAGGCCGCCGTCGATGTGGCGAAACAGAGCGTCAGCTCGGCGGTGGCCAGCGAGCATTCGGCAGAGGCCGCGCTCGCCTCGGCGCAATCGACGCTGGAGACCGCGCAGACCGATGCCGAGCGGATGGACAAGCTGCGCGAGCGCGGCGTGACGTCCCAATCCAGCGCCGATCAGACCGATCTTGCGCTGCGGCAGGCGCAGGCCTCTGTGCGGCAGGCCGAAGCGCAGCTTCAGGTCCAGCGCGAGGCCACCGCGAGCGCAAAGCTGCAGATCGCCGCGCGCAACGCGGATGTGGAAAGCGCCAAAGCGGCGGTGGAACTGGCGCAGATCGACCTCGACCACACCGAGATCCGCGCCCCGGCGGATGGCCGCCTCGGTCAGGTCTCGGCGCATGTGGGCCAATATGCGACGGCGGGCACCACGCTGGTGAGCCATGTGGGCACCGATCTGTGGGTGATCGCCAACTTCAAGGAAACCGCGCTGCACGGGCTGCAGGCGGGACAGCCCGTGCGCTTTACCGTGGACGCGCTTGGCGGGCGCGCCTTTGCGGGCCATGTGCAGGGCTTCTCGCCCGCCGCCGCCTCGGAATTCAGCCTGCTGTCAGGCTCCAACGCCACGGGCAATTTCACCAAGATCGCGCAGCGGCTGCCGGTGCGGATCTCGATCGACGACGGACAGGATGCGCAGGCGCTGCGGCCCGGCTTTTCTGTCGTGGTGGATGTGGATACCGCGGGCGCGGCGGGCTGACGCCCGCCGCGATGGGGGCGCTGCCCCCGTCCGCTGACGCGGACTCCCCCGGCGTATTTTAAAAGAGAAGAAGCGCGGACCAAAAAAGGGCGGCCCTGGGGCCGCCCTTTCGCTGTGGGGTGTGAGGTGCGCGCTCAGCCGAGCGCGTAGCCCGCGCCGCGCACGGTGCGCAACAGATCCTCGCCGCCATGGGCGCCGAGCGCCTTGCGCAGACGGCCGATGTGGACGTCGACGGTGCGCGTGTCCACATAGATGTCGCGACCCCAGACCCGGTCGAGCAGCTGCTCGCGCGACCAGACGCGGCCGGGCTTTTCCATGAAGGTGGAGAGCAGGCGGAACTCGGTCGGCCCGAGTTTCAGTTCCTGCCCGCCGCGCATCACCCGGTGGGTCTCGGCGTCGAGCACGATGTCCTCGAACTCCAGCCGCAGCCCCGCCGCCGAGGGGCGCGCGCGGCGCAGCTGCGCCTTCACTCGCGCCATCAGCTCGCGCAGGCTGTAGGGTTTGACCACATAATCGTCGGCGCCGGTGTCGAGGCCGCGAATGCGGTCGACCTCTTCGGAGCGCGCCGAGAGCATGATCACCGGCAGGCTGCGGGTCTCGGTGCGGGTCTTGATCTGACGGCAGACCTCGATCCCCGAGAGATTGGGCAGCATCCAGTCGAGCACCACCACATCCGGGTTCTCTTCGTCGAGCAGCACCAGCGCCTCTTCGCCATTGCCAGCGGCAGCGACGCGGAAGCCCTCGGCCTCGAGGTTGTAGCGCAGCACCTCGCGCTGCGCGGCCTCATCCTCGACCACCAGAACCGTGGGTTGATCAGCGGCCATGCCTCACTCCTTGCCCGCATTGGCGCTGAGCGCCGGGTCGGAGGAGGTGCGGTCTTCTTTCACCCGGCCCTCATGCGGCATCTGGCCGGTGGCGAGGAAAATCACCTGCTCTGCGATGGCGGTCACATGGTCGCCCATACGCTCGACGTTCTTGGCGATGAAATGCAGATGCATGCAGGAGGTGATGTTGCGCGGATCCTCGAGCATGAAGGTCAGGAACTCGCGGAACAGCGTGTTGTACATCTGGTCCACATCGCGGTCGCGCTCGATCACGTCACGGGCCAGCGCCTCATCGCGGCGGATGTAGGCGTCGAGACCATCCTTCAGCATATGCTCGACCTCGCGCGACATGCGGCGCAGCGCGGTGGCCGAGCCTTCGATCTGCGCCAGTTGCGAGAGCACCGAGGTGCGCTTGGCCATGTTCTTCGACAGATCGCCGATCCGCTCGAGGTTGGCCGACATGCGCATCACCGAAAGCACCACGCGCAGGTCGCGGGCGGTGGGGGCGCGCAGCGCGATCACCCGCGCGGCTTCCTCGTTGAGCAGCTCTTCAAGCTCGTCGATCGCCTTGTCACCGGCGACGACCTTCTGTGCCAGTTCCTCGTCGCGGCTCTCGAGCGAGAGCGCGGCATCATGGATCGCCGCCTCGACAAGGCCGCCCATCTTGAGGATCTGCGCCTGAATGCCTTCGAGGTCGCGGTCGAAGGCCGAGGCGATGTGTTTCTTCAGCTCGTCACTCATGACTTATCCGATCCGTCCGGTGATGTAGGATTCCGTGCGGGGATCCACGGGGTTGGTGAAGATCTGCGAGGTGTCGCCGTATTCCACGAGGTTGCCGAGGTGGAAGAAGGCGGTCTTCTGGCTCACCCGCGCAGCTTGCTGCATGGAGTGGGTCACGATCACCACCGAGTAGTTCTCGCGCAGCTCGTCGATCAGTTCCTCGACCTGACCGGTGGCGATCGGGTCGAGCGCCGAGCAGGGCTCGTCCATCAGCAGCACCTCAGGCTCTGTGGCCACGGCGCGGGCGATGCACAGACGCTGCTGCTGGCCGCCCGAAAGGCCGGTGCCCGGCGCGTCGAGACGGTCCTTCACCTCGTTCCAGATGGCGCCGCGGCGCAGCGCCTTCTCGACGATCTCGTCAAGCTCGGCCTTGTTCTTGGCCAGCCCGTGGATTTTCGGCCCGTAAGCGACGTTGTCGTAGATCGACTTGGGGAACGGGTTCGGCTTTTGGAACACCATGCCCACTTTGGCGCGCAGCTGCACCGGGTCGACACGCTTGTCGTAGATGTCCTCGCCGTCGAGCTCGATGAGCCCTTCGACGCGGCAGATGTCGATCGTGTCGTTCATCCGGTTCAGGGTGCGCAGGAAGGTGGATTTGCCGCAGCCCGACGGACCGATGAAAGCGGTCACGGTCTTGTCGAGGATCTCGACGTTGACGTCCTTGATGGCGTGCGTGTCCCCATAATAGACCTGCACGTCACGGGCGGAAATCTTGCTAGCGTTGGTATCCACTTCGGTCTTCCTCAATGGCGAGTCGTACATGTTCAATATCCTTATAGCTTACCAGCGGCGCTCGAACTTGCGGCGCAGCACGATGGCGAGCAGGTTCATGGCCAGCAGGAACACCAGCAGGATGATGATCCCGCCCCAGGCACGCTCGTAGTAGGCAGGGTCGGCGCGCTTGGCCCATTCGTAGATCTGGGCGGGCATGGCCGAGTTCGGCGACAGGAAGCCCGAAAAGACCCCCTCGGGATAGTTGGTGGCGATATAGCCGACCATGCCGATCAGCAGCAGCGGCGCGGTTTCGCCGAGTGCTTGGGCAAGGCCGATGATCGTGCCGGTCAGGATGCCGGGCATGGCCAGCGGCAGCACGTGATGGAAGGTCGCCTGCATTTTCGAGGCACCCACCCCCAGCGCCGCATCGCGGATCGACGGCGGCACCGCCTTGAGCGCGGCACGGGTCGAGATCACGATGGTCGGCAGCGTCATCAGCGTCAGCGTCAGGCCGCCCACAAGCGGTGCCGACTGCGGCAGATGCGCGAACTGGATGAAGGCAGCGAGGCCGAGGATCCCGAAGACGATCGAGGGCACGGCGGCAAGGTTGGAGATGTTCACCTCGATGAAGTCGGTGAACTTGTTCTGCCGGGCAAACTCTTCGAGGTAGATCGAGGCCGCGACGCCAATCGGCAGCGCCAGCAGCAGCACGGTGATCATCATGAAGAGCGAGCCCAGCATCGACACGCCCAGACCGGCCTGTTCAGCGCGGCTTTCGGAGGCGTCGGCACCGGTGATGAACTCCCAGTTGAAGCTCTTGTGGACCACGCCCTGCGCGCGCAGCGCGTCGACCAGATCGAGATGCTCGGCGTCGATGTTCTTGTCCTGCGCGATGCTCTCGCGGCTGACGCGGCCCTTGAGGTAGCCATCGACGCGGCTCGAGGCGAGGATCTGGAAATCGACGGTTTCGCCGATCCGCTCGGGGTGCGCCAGCACCCAGTCGCGCACCTTGGCCGCAGCCGAGGCAGAGATCATCTCCTTGACGTCCTTGGCTTCCTCGAAGGGAGTGTCGGCGCCGCTGTCGACGACGACTTTCCACAGCGAGTTCTGGATCAGCGGGTTGTAGCCAAAGGTCGAGACCTTTTGCATTTCCGCCGGATCGCGGTTGCCGTTTTTGTCGAGCTTGGCTTCTTCGAGATAGACCGGCACCTCGATGAAGGTCTGCTGGAACGCGCCGATGCCGTTGCTGACGATGGCGATCAGCAGCACCGCGAGAAAGAACACACCGGCGCCAATAGCGGCGAGGCCATAGGTACGAAAGCGTTTCTCGGAGGCGTTGCGTTTCTTGGTGCGGGGATCGACGGTCAGCAGCCCGTGGGACTTGGGCGCGTCGCCGGAATAGGTTGCGTCGGACATCAGTCGTACTGCTCCCGGTATTTGCGCACGATGTAGAGCGCGAAGACGTTGAGCGCCAAGGTCATGACGAAGAGCGTCATGCCGAGGGCGAAGGCCACCAGCGCTTCGGGCGAGGCGAAATCCGCGTCGCCGGTCAGCTGGCTGACGATCTTGGCGGTGACGGTGGTCATCGCGTCGAACGGGTTGAGCGACAGCCTGGCCGCGGCCCCTGCCCCCATCACCACGATCATCGTCTCGCCGATGGCGCGCGAGGCGGCCAGAAGGATCGCGCCGACGATGCCGGGCAGCGCGGCGGGCAGGATCACCTGCTTGATGGTCTCGGACTGGGTCGCGCCAAGCCCGTAAGACCCGTCGCGCAGCGATTGCGGCACGGCGTTGATGATGTCATCCGACAGCGAACTGACGAAGGGGATCAGCATGATGCCCATCACGAGGCCCGCGGTCATCACGGCGGTGCCCGCCTGCATCCAGTTCAGCCCGTCGCGGCCAAAGACCGACAGCAGCAGCGGGCCGACCGTCAGCAGCGCGAAGAGACCGTAAACGATGGTCGGGATACCGGCCAAGAGTTCCAGCGCGGGTTTGGCGACGGCGCGGAACTTCGGCCCGGCGTATTCCGACAGGTAGACCGCCGCAAAGAGCCCGATCGGCACCGCGACGATCAGCGCGATCAGCGAGATATAGAGCGTGCCCCAGAGCAGCGGCCAGATGCCAAGCTGCGAGCCACCGCCGAAGCTGGGCGACCATGTGAAGGAGCCGAAGAATTCCGACGCCGGGTAGATGCGGAAGAACTCGACGGTGTTGAAGACCAGCGACAGCACGATGCCGATGGTGGTCAGGATCGCGATCGAGGCAGCGCCGATCAGGATCGCGCGGATCGCATATTCGACCGAGTTGCGCGCGCGGAAATCCTTGTTGGTCTGCGCCAGCGCCCATGCGCCGCCAGCCAGCGCGAGGCCAAGCACCACGATGGCGCGCAGCAGATTGCCGGTGGCGTTGCTTGTGCGGTAGCTTTGCGCGGCGTCCAGCACCTCGGGCGTGATGTCAGAGCCCACGGCAACACCGGCGCTGCCGAGGATGCCGCGAACGTCGGTGCCCGACGTGCTCAGGTCCGAGGCCTCGCCAGCGGTCAGCAGCCCCTGCTCGACGGCGAGGTCGAGCCCGTCAGCCACGCGGCGCACATCCGACATCACCAGACCCAGCGTGGACCCTTCGGGGATGGCGGCAGCGTCAAGCAGGTCGGTGGCCTTGCTGTTGACCACGAAAGGCTGGGCGACCAGCCAGATGATCAGAACGAGGAAGGCCGGTGCCATCGCTTTGATCGCGACGTTCCAGCCATAATAATTCGGCAGCGAATGAAGGCCGCGTCGGTCGTCGCCGGCGCTGGAAATGGCGCGTGCGCGCCCGGCGAAATATCCCGCGACGGCCAGCGCGAGAACGATCAGGATCAGCCAGAGAACAGGCATTGGGCCCCCAAGTTATTCCGGTGCGAGATCACCAAAAAGCAAAACGGAGGGCAGCGCGAAGCTGCCCTCCGCCCAACAGACTGACGTCCGCTTACATGGTTTCCTCGTCGGCGACCATCGACTGAGTCGCGCTCAGCTCGGGGTCGGACACGAGGCCGTAGTTGGCAAGCGGGCCATCGGGGCCAGCGATCTCGTCAGCAACGAAGAACTCTGCGAATTCTTTCAGGCCGGGGATCACGCCGATGTGGGCTTTCTTGATGTAGAAGAACAGCGGACGCGACACCGGGTATTCGCCCGACGCGATGGTCTCGGTCGACGGCTCGATGCCGGACATGGTCGCGACTTTGAGCTTGTCGGTGTTGTTCTCGTAGAACGCGAGGCCGAAGACGCCAACGCCGTTTGCGTTGCTGTCGATACGGGCCAGGGTCTCGGTGTAGTCGCCGTCGATGTCGACCGACTTGCCGTCGGTGCGGACCGCGATGCAGGCGTCTTCAGCGTCGTCTTCCGACATGCCCGAAGCGACCATGGCTTCCAGAGCGCCGGTGGTCTCGCAGCCAGCCGCCAGAACCTTCTCTTCAAAGACTTCGCGGGTGCCGTGCTTGGTGCCCGGGATGAAGGCAGCGATCTCGACGTCCGGCAGATCGGCGTTGAATTCCGACCATTTGGTGTAGGGGTTGTCGACCAGCTCGCCGTCGACGACGACTTTCGGTGCCAGAGCGTTGTACCAGTCGGCCGGCTCGAACGCGGTGAAGGCGGGGCCGTCTTTTTGCGACGCGAAGACGATGCCGTCATAGCCGATGCGGACCTGGATGATGTCGGTCACGCCAGCGTCGGCACAGGCTTTGATCTCTTTTTCGCGGATGGCGCGCGAGGCGTTCGCGATGTCGATGGTGTTCTCGCCAACGCCTTCGCAGAAGCGCTTCAGGCCAGCCGAGGAGCCGCCCGATTCCACGACGGGGGTCGGGAAGTCGAAGTTCTCGCCAAAGGCTTCGGCGACGATCGAGGCGTAGGGCAGCACGGTCGACGAGCCAGCAATTTGCACGTTGTCACGTGCGGCAGCAGCGGTGGCCGAAGCAGCGGCGAGCGCGAGTGCCGAAACGGCGAGTTTGACGGATTGCATATGAATGCTCCTGTTTGGTCAGAACCCGTCCCCCGGTCGGGGAACTTGAAGCGGTGCCTAGGCATCCTTCGCTATGCTTTTGTGACACCTGTGTAACGCTTTTATGACAGCCTGTCGCCCACGTCGGCGCGAAGCGGCCCACAGGACATTATGTATATGTTTTTACGTATTTATTTAAAATTTCGACCGGCAAAATTTCGATTAAATTTCCGTGGCCATTTTTGGGCTGGACTCGACTTAAGGGTTATTATTCTTGCCAGATTCAACCATAGAGCGCCCTATGTGACACCCTGCGACACCCGCAGCGCGCGCAAAAAAGGACCCGCCGCAATGCGACGGGCCCTCATCATAAAAATCCACCGTGCAGTCGCGGAACGGGAATCAGGCGTCCTCGACCCGCGGCGCGCTGGCACGCAGCGGCAGAATCACCCGGAAGGTGCTGCCCTTGCCCGGGGTGCTCTCGATCCGCAGCCGTCCGCGGTGCCGGTTCACGATGTGCTTGACGATGGCGAGGCCCAGCCCGGTGCCGCCCATCTCGCGCGAGCGGTGATTGTCGACACGGTAGAACCGCTCGGTCAGGCGCGGGATATGCAGCGGATCAAAGCCCGGCCCAGTGTCGGTCACCTCGATCTCGACCCCCTCAGCCCGCAGCCGCGGCTGATAGGTGGGCGGCGACAGGCGCACCGTCACCTGCGCGCCGCGACCGGAATATTTCACCGCGTTTTCAACGAGATTGACCATGACCTGCCGCAGCTGATCGGAATCGCCAACCACCTCCAGTGACCCCTCGGGCAGATCGCGGACCAAGCTGACACCTGCCTCTTGGGCCAGCGGCGCCAGCCCGTTCAGCACCGAGCTCATAAGCTCCGGCAGATCGAGCGGCTCGGTCGGGCGCACGCGCTCTTCCGCCTCCAGACGGCTGAGCGAGAGCAGATCGCCCACGAGCCGTTCCATGCGTTCGGCCTCGGTCTCCATGATCCCGAGAAAGCGCTCGCGCGCCGCCGCATCTTCGCGCGCGGGGCCGCGCAGGGTCTCTATGAAGCCCAGCAAAGCGGTCAGCGGCGTGCGCAGCTCATGGCTGACGTTGGCGACAAAATCGCGCCGCATCTGCCCGGCCTGCTCCAGATGGGTGACATCGGCGAAGGTGAGCAGCACGCCCGGCCCTTTCTCGAGCGCCACCGCGCGGCAGGCCACATCAAAGGCGGTGTCCTGCCGTCCATCGGTCGACAGGTAGCGGGTCTTGCGCGGTGTGCCGTCACGAAACGTGCCCTCGATCGCGTCCAGCAGCACCGGCTGGCGCAGCACGGTGATGAAATGCCGACCCGCGAGCCCCTCGCCCAGCAAGGCGGTCGCTTCGGCGTTGGCGGCGTCGATCCTCTCGTCCCAGCGGATCAGCACCGCCGGGAGCGGCATGGCGTCGATCAGATCGCGCGCCTCGGCCTTCATCAGAGCGCCTCTCGCGCGGCTTTGAGGCCACTCTCGAAGACCTCGAGCAGCGCCTCGGGACCCTCAAGCCCCACCGAGACTCGGAAGAAGCCCTCGGAGATCCCCAGCACGGCGCGCCCCTCGGGGGTCAGCGCGCGGTGCGACGAGGACGCGGGATGCGACAGCGTGGTGCCCACATCGCCGAGCGTCGGGGCAAAGGCGATGCCCTGCGCTGCCTCGGTGAAAGCGTTGGCCGCGGCCCGCCCGCCATCCAGTTCGAAGCTGAGCATATTGCCCGGATTGCCCCGCAGCACCGATTGCGCGCGCCCGGCGTCGGGGTGGTCGGCGCGGCCCGGATAGAGCACGCGGCGCACGCCCGGCTTGCCGGTCAGGAAATCGGACAGCCGCTGCGCCGTCTCCTGCGTCTGGCGGAACCGCAGCGGGAAGGTCATCAGCCCGCGCTCGGCCAGCCAGCAATCAAACGGGCTTGCGGTGAGGCCCGCGGTCACGGCGAAGACGCGCAGGCGCTGGTTCACCTCTGGATCTTTGGCGGCCACCCAGCCCAGCGTCACATCCGCATGGCCCGCGAGCAGTTTGGTCACCGAATGAATGACGATATCGGCCCCGTGCTCCACCGGCTTGATCGCGGCGGGGGTGGTGAAAGTGTTGTCCACCGCCAGCAGCACGCCCTTTTCCTTGCAGAGCGCGGCGATCCCGTCGAGGTCGGCGATCCGCAGCGTCGGGTTCGACACCAGTTCGATCAGCACCAGCTTGGTCTCGGGCCGCAGCTCGGCGGCAAAGGCGGTGATGTCGGTCGGATCGGCCAACGAGGTGGCGATGCCCAAGCGCGGCAGATCTTCGGCCATCATGCGCAGCGAGCGACCGTACAGCTGATCGGCCCCCAGAACGTGATCGCCCGCGCTCAGAAGCCCAAGCAGAACGGCGGACACAGCGGACATGCCGGATCCGGTGACGATGCCGCCCTCCATCCCCTCAAGCGCGTCGATGCGCTGCGCCAGCATGTCGGCGTTGGGATGACCTTCGCGCGCATAGGTGTAGCCGGAGGTGACGCCATTGTACTGATCGTCGAGCGAATCCGGGCTGTCGGAGGCGTAAACCACCGCCGGCATGATGGGCGTGACCACGGCCGAAGAGACCGATGCGGGTACGGGAACCGGGCGAATGAGGGTCTTGCGGGTGTCCATGGGGCCTCCTTAATTCGGCCACAGCCTTTGCACAGTGCCCCCGTCAGGACAAGACAGAGAATCTAGGCAAGAATCCGCGCAGAACCTAGATGGAACAATCGCCCCGCATTCACACGCAAATATGAACAAAATCACCGAAAATTCAAAAGCATCTTCAACAATCCTGAGCACCCGCCTGAATTGTTTACTGTCGTCCGCTTTACACTCGTGTAACGGGAAGTTTGCAATAATTAAGGTTGATTTCAGCCCAATTCTTAACACATCCTAAAGACGTAGGTGGGGGCATCTACAACTTACAGGAGCGTCGACGAAGATGCAGAATGATCCTCTCGATGTACGCTGTAGTGATTGCGGCAAGGCTGCCCAGTTCTTCGAGCCTTTCCGGTTTACCTGTGTCGTACGGCTACCTGACGTCCCAGAGCATTCGCATGTCTGGGGCCGCGTTGTCGTAGAAGAACTTTTCCCCGAGCAGTTCAAGTGGCAACAGCCGGACTGCAAGAAGCCGAAGTTCCTGCAACCGGGTGAGACCGGCGAAGGGTATCGGCTGAACGAGCGGGGCATGGTGTGGTGCAAGGCCTGCAAGACCTTCGAGGCGAAGACGATCTCTTGGCCGGAGGACGCCTATTGGCAATGGACGGTAAAGGGCCACAAGCTTGTGGCGCGCAACCGTGATCATGCCGAGCAAATCCTTGGCTTCCTGCAGGAAAGCCAGCGCGCACCGAACCGCAAACCGGCGCTTCGCGGCATCCCGACGCCGCTGCTGACCCGTCGTCTTCAGGACGAAGTTAGCAGCAAGGTCGAATACGCACTCGCCAACGCCTGACCGAGCTTTCGCCGGATCAGACAGGGATTAGCCCGGCGCTGAAGCGTCGGGCATTTTCTTGATAGTTCAGCGCCGACTTCCGCAACCCTTCGATCGCCGCCTCGTCAAGCTGCCGGACCACCTTGCCGGGCATGCCCATCACAAGGCTGCCATCGGGGATTTCCTTGCCTTCCGGGATCAGCGCCCCGGCACCGATCAGGCAGTTGCGCCCGATCTTCGCGCCGTTGAGGATCGTCGCCCCCATGCCGATCAGAGAGTTCTCGCCGATCGTGCAGCCGTGCAGCATCGCCTTATGGCCGATGGTGCAGCCCGCGCCGATGGTCAGCGGGAAACCCATGTCGGTGTGGCACACCACGTTCTCCTGCACGTTCGAGCCTGCGCCCACGCGGATTTCCTCATTGTCGCCGCGCAGCGTGCAGCCGAACCAGACCGAGCTGCCCTCTTCCATGACAATTTTGCCGATGAGGTTCGCATCGGGCGCGACCCAGGCGCTTTCGTGAAGCTCCGGGACCACCCCGTCCAATGCGTAAACTGTCATACGTCGCCCTCCTCAAACTCTGCCTGCAGCGCGCGCACATGGTTCAGCAGACCGGGCTGCTGGGTGCGGCGCAGCCGCGTGGCGGTGATGATGCTCTTGAGCTGCGCCTCGGTCTCGTCGAGATCCTCGTTCACCAGAACGAAGTCATACGAGCCCCAATGCGAGATCTCGTCCCAGCTTTTCTGCATCCGCTTGTCGATGACATCGGCGCCGTCCTGACCGCGCGCCTCGAGCCGCCGCTTGAGCTCGCCGATCGACGGCGGCAGCAGGAAGATCGACAGCGTGTGCAGGCCAAGCTCGGAGTTGGTGATCTGCTGCGCGCCCTGCCAGTCGATGTCGAACAGCACGTCCTGCCCGTCGATGATCGCGTCGCGCACCGGGCCCTTGGGCGAGCCATAGAAATTGCCGAAGACATGCGCGTGTTCGAGCATATTGCCGCTCGACACGGCCTTTTTGAAGTCGATCTCGGGCATGAAGTGGTAGTCCTCGCCGTCCACCTCGCCGGGCCGCGGCGCCCGTGTGGTCGCCGAGACCGAAAAGATGATCGACGGGTCCCACGCCCGCAGACGCTTGGCCAAGGTCGATTTGCCCGCGCCCGAGGGCGAGGAAAGGATGATCAGGAGGCCGCGCCGTCCGCTCATAGTCATATTACTCCACGTTCTGCACTTGCTCGCGCATCTGGTCGATGACCGTCTTGAGGGTCAGGCCGACCTGCGTCAAGGCGGCGGAGCCGGATTTCGAACAGAGCGTGTTCGCCTCGCGGTTGAATTCCTGCATCAGAAAGTCGAGGCGCCGCCCCACCGCGCCCTCTGCCGCCAGAAGATCGCGCGCCGCGGCCACATGGGCGGTCAGGCGGTCAAGCTCTTCGGTGACGTCGGATTTCACCGCGATCACCGCCAGTTCCTGCGCGACACGCGCCTCGTCGACACCGCTCACCCCCTCCATCACGCGCTGCAACTGGGCGCGCAGACGCTCGTCCTGCTCGCCCCGACGCGCCTCGACCGCCGCGGCGGCCTGCGCCACCAAATTCTCGATCTCATCAAGCTGCCCGGTCAGGATCCCGGCCAAGGCCGCGCCTTCGGTGCGGCGCATCTGGGTGAACTCCTCCAGCGCCTCGCCAAAGGCCGCCAGCATCTCGCCGCGCAACTGGGTGATATCGGCGGGCGCGCCAGAGGTGCTCAGCACGCCGCGCAGGGCGACAATCTGCGCCGCGGAGGATGGCGAAAGCACCAGCCCCTGCCCGGCCGCAGCCCCCTCGATCCGCGCCATCGCCGTCAGGATCCGCGTCAGCACCGCCTCATCAAGCTCGGCCGCCGCTTCCTCACCGTTGCCCTGCGTCTTGAGCGAGATCTGCACGTTGCCCCGCGCCAGCGCCTTTTGCGCCGCGGCGCGCACCTGCGGCTCGAGCCCCTCGATCCAGTCGGGCAGCCGAAGGCGCAGCTCCAGCCCCTTGCCATTCACCCCGCGCAACTCCCAGCTCCAGCGGAGCCCCGCGGTTTCCCCTTGGCGTGATGCAAAGCCGGTCATGGATTGCCGCATTTCAGACCCTTTCAAATTCGCGTCCGGGCAAAATTCGACGCCCGCTTTCAATGGCCTACAAGCCCATGCGTGGCCTGTCCAGCCGCACCCTAAAGGGCACTGTTAACCCTTCGGTCACAATTGGGGCGAAAACCGGACGCATTTGAGGTAACTTAATCTCCAATCAACGTCGGCTGCATTCGGGGGAGCGCATCTGGCGAAAAGTGGTAGCATTGGAGCGAGTGCAGATGTTCGGGTTGGGTGGTAACGGCGAGGGTGTGGTGTCTATGACAGAGCACGAGAAGGAACGGCGCCTCGCGCCGCTGCGGCTGATCGAGGCCTATTGGCAGGGGCTCGTCGGCGCCGACGGGCAGATCCCGCTGCGCAGCCAGATCGACCCCCGCGGCATCGAAAGCGCCTTGGAATATGCTTTCCTCGGAGAGCGCATTGCCCCGATGCTGGCAAAGTTGCGCGTGGCGGGCACCCATCTCAACGAGCTTATGGGAATGGAGACCTCGGGCATGCCGCTCTCGGCCCTGATCGCCCCCGAGGATCGCGACCAACTGGGCGCGGCCATTGCCAAACTCTTTGCCGACGGCGTGGAAGTGCGGATGCACCTTGTGGCCGAGGAAGGCTTCGGCAAAAGCCGCCTGACCGGGGACATGGTGCTTCTGCCGCTGCGCTCGGATATGGGCGATCTCAGCCGGATGATCGGCGCACTGGTGACCCATGGCCGCGTCGGCCGCACGCCCCGGCGCTTCCGTATCGAAAGCATCAGCATGCATGCGCCGGGCGAGGCTTTGGCCAAGCGCGAAGAGCACAGCATCAAAAAGCCCGTCAGCCTTCCCAAGCCGCCCGTCGCGCCGGTGCGCGCGCTTGCCGAAGATGGCTCGCCCTTCACGCCCGCTCCGTTCAAACCCGCGCAGGACAGCAGCGGCAAACGTCCGCCCTACCTGCGCCTGATCGTCTCCAACGACGATTGAGCCAGTTCGGCAACCCCATCGCGACATAAGAAAAACGCGGCGCCCGAAAGCGCCGCGTTTTGAATTTGCGGACCTGCGTCCGAAAAGATCACTCGGCCGCGATGGGCAGCGGCTGCAGTTCCTGCAGCACCGGGTGGAATTCCTTCTGCGTTCCGGCATAGGCCAGCGTTGCACGCAGCATCCCGGCCTTGGAGCCGCAGTCGAAACGGTCACCCGAGAAACGGAAACCACACAGGCCCACCTTCTCCGCGCCAAGCGCGATGGCATCGGTCAGCTGAATCTCGCCGCCCAGACCGGCGGGCAGGCCGTCGAGATCGGCAAAGATCGACCCGTCCAGCACGTAGCGGCCAACCACCGCCTGCAGCGACGGCGCCTTGTCCGCCTCGGGCTTCTCGACCATGCCCGACGCGCGCAGCATCTGGCCCTCGGCCTCGCCCTCGGGCACCAGAACGCCATAGGCCGAAACCTCGTCGCGCTTCACTTCCATGGTCGCAACCATGTGGCCCGGATCCGAGGTCTCATAGGCTTCGATCATCTCGGACAGGCAGCCCTTCTCGCCGACGATCAGATCGTCGGGCAGGATCACCGCCACCGGCCCCGGCAGCGCATGTTCGGCAGCGCAGAGCACCGCGTGACCAAGGCCAAGCGGCTCGGGCTGCATGACAAAGAACACCTGCTCTTCATCGGGGTTGATCGCCGCCTCATGCAGAGAGTCGGCGATCTTGTGCTTGCCGCGCTCGCGCAGCGTGTCGCAAAGGTCTTTGTCCTGATGGACGTAGCGTTCGATGGCGCTCTTGCTGGGGTGCGAGACGAAGATCATCCGCTCGATCCCGGCGGCGCGCGCCTCGTCGATGGCGAACTGCAGCAGCGGCTTGTCGAGAACGGGCAGCAGCTCTTTCGGTGTTGCCTTGGTCGCGGGCAGGAAACGGGTCCCGAGTCCGGCAACGGGGAAGATCGCAGTTCTCACTTTGGATTTGCCGGTCTTCATATCGGGCGTGCTCACGTCTGGAACTCCTTTCGAGTGACCTGATCTCGGTGATCCGCCCTCGTGACGGACCGCCAAAATATCAATGCCGTGCTAAGGCCTGTCTAATCAGCCCCGCTGCACTGCGGCGTATGGGTAAGAGAGTATGGCCAATTTTCCGCAGGTCAAATCCGAGGCACCCGGAGATAAGCGGCGGAACGCTCAACCTCTTGTTTTCTCGAACGTCACAAGCCGCCAGATGGTTCCATGATTAAAATTTAGGCAGCAATTTTAGATCAAAACATGCGTGTTATGTCAGCGGGTTGCATCGAAAATACCTCGCAAGCGCAGAAAAATTTCGCGTCCACTGGTGTTATTCCCGGAACAATCGACCTAGAGTCAGCGTTATCAGGACAACAGCAACGGAGAGAGCCCTCTGGGTCGCCGACGGTGCCACCACGTGGCAGCGGCCCCACATGTGTCATGGACGGACAGAGCATCCCAACCCCGCCCGCGCAGCCCAACAGCCTTACCGGCCCCCGGCGCGCCACGCCCTATTCTCGCCTGACCGTGATCGGCATGGGGAGCTGGGGCACCGCCCTTGCCGCCACCGCCGCCCGCGCAGGATGCGAGACACGCATCTGGGGCCGCCGCCCCGATCTTGCCAAGGCCATGGCCGAGACCGGCCAGAACCCAGACCATCTGCCCGGCATCGACCTGCCCGCAACGCTGCGTCCAACCTCTGACCTGCGCGAAGCGCTCGAAAACACCGAAGCGGTTCTGCTGGTCACCCCCTCCCACACATTGCGCGACGTCGCCCGCTCGATGCGCGAGTTTCTGCCCGAAGGCGTGCCCCTCGCGCTCTGCTGCAAGGGCATCGAGCGCGGCACCGGCTATCTGCTGAGCCATGTGGTCGAGGAAGAGCTTCCCGGCCATCCCGTCGGCGCCCTTTCTGGGCCGACCTTCGCCACGGAAACCGCGCTCGGCCATCCGACCGCTGCCACTGTGGCCTTCAACTTCACCCATCACGACCGGATCGAGCCCGAGAAAGCCCCCGCGGCCCGGCTCGCGCTGACCATGCAGACCGAGGCGTTCCGCCCCTATATCTCCGACGATCTGGTCGGCGTAGAGGTTGGCGGCGCGGTGAAGAATGTGATCGCCATCGCCTGCGGTATGATGACCGGCGCTGGTTTTGCCGAGAACACCCGCGCGGCGCTGATCACCCGCGGCATGGATGAGATGAAGTTCCTTGCCGAAGCGCTTGGCGGCCGCCGCGAGACGGTGACCGGCCTTGCGGGCGCGGGCGATCTCACGCTGACCTGTTCGTCCACCACCTCGCGCAATATGGCGCTCGGCACGCAGCTTGGGCGCGGCATGGCCCGCGACGAATGCTTTGACGGCAAGCCGGTCGTGGTCGAGGGCGAGGTGAACGCCGTCTCGGTGGTCGATCTGGCGCGCCGCCTCGGCGTGCGCATGCCGATCTGCGAAGCGGTCCACGCCGTCCTGCATGAGGGCGCGCCGCTCACCGCCACCTTCCAGCAGCTTTGGGCTGCCCCGATCGAGGGCGAACCCCGCGCCCTCGACCTGCTACTGCATCCCCACGAAGGAGACCCCGCATGAGCCTCGACACCACGAAGGCCCGAGACATCGCAACCTGCCGCTTCGTGCTGGCGACCGATCTCGACGGCACCTTCCTCGGCGGCACAGATGCGGACCGGAAAACCCTCTATGACTGGATCGAGGCGAACCGCGACACCGTGGGCCTGATCTTCGTCACCGGCCGCGACCCGCGCTTCATCCGCGAGCTTTGCGACGGCGGCGTGCCGTGGCCCGAGTTCGTGGTCGGCGACGTGGGCACCACCATCGCCGAGGTGCAGGATGGCGACATCCACCCGATCGAACCGCTCGAGGAAGAGATCGCCGAGACTTGGGGCAACGCCGGTGACACGGTGCGCGCGGCGCTCGAAGGCCACCCCGGCCTGACGCTGCAGCCGACCGACTTCCGCTACCGCATCAGCTATGACCTCGACGCCGAGACCTTCGATCCTTCGGCGCACGACAAGGTGCGCGAGATGGGCCATGACCCGCTGGTCTCGGACAACCGCTATTTCGACGTGCTGCCGCGCGGCATCTCGAAGGGGCCGTCGCTGCGCCGTCTCGTCTCGCATCTGAAGATCGAAGAGCGTCGCGTGCTTGCCGCGGGCGACACGCTCAATGATCTGTCGATGCTGCAATGCGGGCTGCCCGCCGTCGCCGTGGGCGGCGCCGAGGACGCCCTGATCAAAGAGGTCAAGGACCTGCCGCATGTCCATAAGGCAGAGCGCATCGGCGCCGCGGGAATCCTCGAGGCGATCCAGACCTTTGAAATGCACGACCTTCCGAAAGGAGCCTGACCCATGCCCAGTGATCTGGTGATCGTCTACCACCGCCAGCCCTATGAAGAGGTCGAGGTGAATGGCAAGATCGAGTTCCGTGAAAACAAAAGCCCCAACGGCATCGTCCCCACGCTGAAAAGCTTCTTCGGCTCGGTCGACAAGGCCGCCTGGGTGGCATGGAAAGAGGCCGAAGACCCCTCGAACCCCGGTTTCGACCGCGTGGTGGATATCGAGGACAGCTTTGGCAAATACACCGTCTCGCGCCTGCCGCTGACCGCCGAACAGGTGCGCAGCTTCTACCACATCACCTCGAAAGAGGCGTTCTGGCCGATCCTGCACGGGTTCAAGGAAAAGTATAACTACGACCCGGTCGACTGGCCGACCTTCCGCGAGGTGAACTGGGCCTTCGCCGAGGCCGCCGCTTCGGAGGCCGCCCATGGCGCGGCGGTCTGGGTGCATGACTACAACCTGTGGCTGGTGCCCGGCTACCTGCGCCAGATGCGGCCCGACCTGCGCATCTCCTTCTATCACCACACGCCCTTCCCGGCGGCGGATATGTTCAACGTGCTGCCGTGGCGCGGCGAGATCATCGACTCGCTGCTGGCCGCGGACGTGGTGGGCTTTCACATCCCGCGCTACGCCTCGAACTTCCTGAGCTGTGTGCGAAGCCTGCGCGACGTGGGCCAAGTGCCGCGCACCAAGGTCGCCGAAGACATGATGTCCGAAGGCTCGGCGCTGTCGGACCGCACGGTGCCGACCGAGATTCACCTCGACGACGGGCATATCGTGCATCTGGGCGTGACCCCAGTGGGCGTGAACACCGACTACATCAAAAGCCTTGCCGAGAGCGAGGACACCGACAAGCTCGCCGCCCGCTTCCGCTCGGAGATCGGCGATGGCAAGCTGCTGCTGTCGGTCGGGCGCACCGATTACACCAAGGGCGGTGCCGATCAGCTCTTGGCGTTCGAACGTCTGCTGGAGCGTCGCCCGGACCTGCGCGGTCAGGTGCGTCTGCTGCACGTCTCGGTGCCCGCCAACCGCAATATGACGGTCTACGAGCCGATCCAGAAAGAGCTCGAAGAGATCGCGGGCCGGATCAACGGGCGTTTCGGCAGCTTCACCTTCCAGCCCTGCGCGCTGATCTCGCGCGCCATTCCCTTCGAGGAACTGGTGGCTTGGTATCAGGTGGCCGACGTGGCCTGGATCACCCCGCTTGCCGACGGCATGAACCTTGTGTGCAAGGAATATGTCGCCTCGCGCAAGGATGGCGACGGCGTGCTGGTGCTGTCGGAATTCGCAGGCGCAGCGGTGGAGCTTGGCGCGGCGGTGCTGACCAACCCCTGGTCGACCCGCGCCATGGATTTCGCCATCGATCTGGCCATCGACATGCCCGAGCAAGAGCGTCGCGCCCGCATCGCGCTCCTGCGCGCCGCCGTCGAAAAGCGCGACACCAACCATTGGGCCAGCGACCAGCTTGCGCTTCTGTCGCCGAAGGATTTCGGAAAGCAGGACGAGAACGCCGCTCCGGTCGGCGGCGAGACCGAAGACGCCTGAGCGCAAGGCATCGACACAGACAGCAAAGGCCCGCCCGCATCCGCGCGGCGGGCCTTTCTTATCGCCCGGCTGCGATTGCAGCTACGAGCGCACCAGCCCATAACACTCCGGCAGAAATTGTCGCTCAGGAGGGCGCGTATGAACATCGCCCTAGAGCCCGCCATAGCTGACGACGCCGAAACCCTTGCCGCGCTGCGCGTCGCGGCAATGCGCCCAAGCCTCGAGGCGCTGGGGCGTTTCGATCCCGACCGCGCGCGAAACAGGTTTCTCGACAGCTATACGCCTGAGGACACGACCGTTCTGCGCTGCGACGGCGCGCTCGCGGGCTTCATGGTTCTGCGCCATCGGCCCGAGGATCTCTATCTCGATCACCTCTACATCGCGCCAGAATTTCAGGGACGCGGGCTTGGCGATCGACTGCTCTGCGCCGCGATGAAGCGGGCGCAAAGCGGCGGCCTGCCGATCCGGCTCATCGCCCTTGTTGGAAGCCCGGCCAATGGGTTCTACCGCTCCCGCGGCTTCGTGCCGGGCCCCGACGATGGACTCGACGTCCCCTATCTCTGGCAGCCGCGGCCCGCGTGAGCCACGGCCCTAGGGGTCTCAGTCGTTCATCTCGTTCCGGCGCATCGGCATCCGGTCGATCACCGCGAACAACTGCTCGGGGTACAGCACCGCGTCTTCCTCTAGTTTCACGCCGCCGTCCTTGCCGACCAGCACCAGCTTGAACCCGCCGGGCGAGAACCCCTGCCGTAGCGGGCTCGGCTGATCCGGTCGCAGGTCGCTGAGCACCACGATATCTCGGTCGCGCAGTTCCGCCTCGGCCTGACGGAAGAGCGCCATCTGCTGGCTGTAGGTCGCATCGCTTTCGGAGGGCGCGAAGAGCAGCACCGGGCGCTTGTCCCAGCGCATGTCCTGAAGGTCGCGCTGCTCTGCGGGAAGCGGGCGGAAAATCTCGCCAGCGGTCTGACCGGCGGCCTGACCGGTGATCGGGGCGACAAGCGTGGCTGCGGCAGCGAGGCCGACCGCCGTAAGGGGGAATGGACGTCGAAGCATCTGCAATCTCCTTGAGGGTTACAAGGACTACGCAGAAGGTGCGGCTTCGGATCTCTCACAATTACCGCGTGGGCCGAAATTGGCCGAACCGCGCAGCGATTTGTCGCTGCAGGATCCCACCGGACCCCAAAAGCAAAAAGGCGGCCCCGAGGGACCGCCTTTCTCAACTCTTAAGTTGCGCTGGCTCAGGCCGAGGCAACCTCTGCCGATTTGTCGCGCAGCGCGGTCAGTTCCTCGGCGACGAGGAAGGCCAGTTCCAGCGACTGCGAGGCGTTGAGACGCGGATCGCAGGCGGTGTGGTAGCGGTCCGAGAGGTTCTCGTCGGACACGGCGTAAAGGCCACCGGTGCATTCGGTCACATCCTGACCGGTCATCTCGAAATGCACGCCGCCGGGCACGGTGCCCTCGTCGCGGTGCACGGCGAAGAACTCGCGCACCTCGCGCAGCACCGAGTCGAACGGGCGGGTCTTGTAGCCCGAAGCCGACTTGATGGTGTTGCCGTGCATCGGATCGCAGGTCCAGACGACGTTGGCGCCCATTTCCTTCACGGTCTTCACCAGACGCGGCAGGTGATCGCCCACATTGCCCGCACCGAAGCGCGAGATCAGGGTCAGGCGGCCCGCTTCGTTCTCGGGGTTCAGCTTTTCGATCAGCACCTTGAGATCTTCGGTGGTCATCGAGGGGCCGCACTTGAGGCCGATCGGGTTCATCACGCCGCGGGCAAATTCCACGTGCGCGCCATCGGGCTGGCGGGTGCGGTCGCCGATCCAGATCATGTGGCCCGAGCCTGCGAGCCATTTGCCCGAGGTCGAGTCGATGCGGGTCAGCGCCTCTTCATACTCCAGCAGCAGCGACTCGTGGCTGGTGTAGAAGTTCACCTGATGCAGCGCCGCCGAACGGTTGCTGTCGACACCGGCGGCCTTCATGAAGTCCAGCGTGTCGCCAATCCGGTTGGCCATATCGCGGTAGCGCGTGGCTTTCTCGCCCTCGACAAAGCCAAGCGTCCACTGGTGCACCTGATGCACGTCGGCATAACCGCCGGTCGAGAAGGCGCGGATCAGGTTCAGCGTCGCCGCCGCCTGCGTGTAGGCCTGCAGCATCTTGCGCGGATCGGGCTTGCGCGCTTCGGGGGTGAAGGCCAGCTCGTTGATGATGTCACCGCGGAAGCTCGGCAGTTCGACGCCATCCACGGTTTCCGTGGGGGCCGACCGCGGCTTGGCGAACTGACCGGCCATCCGGCCCACTTTCACCACCGGCACCTTGGCGCCATAGGTCAGCACCATCGCCATCTGCAGCATCACCTTGAAGGTGTCGCGGATAGAATTGGCCGAGAACTGATCGAAGGCTTCGGCGCAATCCCCGCCCTGCAGCAGGAACGCCTCGCCGCGCGACGCCTTGCCCAGCTCATCGCGCAAGCGCCGGGCTTCGCCCGCAAAAACCAGCGGCGGATACTTCGAAAGCTGAGCCTCCACAGCGTTCAATTCTGCCTGATCTTCATAATCCGGCATCTGAATCCGCGGCTTGGTTCTCCAGCTCGATTTGTTCCACTCGGTCATGGCTTTCTCCCGACGACACTCCGTTAGCGTAAACGTTCCTTGAAACGTGGATCGCGTATAGCGAACCCAAGGCGACAACGCCACAGCAAATACACGTCGCGTCAAGGACGCCACGTCAGAACTGGGCGCGTATCAAAACAGCAAAATTCCCGGAAAGGCAGTGTCATCAAAACGACATCTCTTGACGCAGATAGGCTTTCCTGACCATGTGAGCCCGCCTGCCCCTGCGCAGCAGGTAACCAGCAAGGATCCGCGCGATGCCCGACCCGCGAGTGCCCGCCGCACAAGCCAATCTGCAGAAGCCGCGCCGCTTCACCTTTGTTTTGCTGGAGCAATTCACGCTTCTGAGCTTTTCGGCCGCGATCGAGGCTTTGCGCATCGCCAATCGCATGTCAGGTCAGACGCTCTACGAATGGACGCTCGCTGGCGCTGATGGCGACACGGTGCGCTGCTCGGCAGGGCCGGAGTTCAAGGTTGCCCCCGAACTGCCCGAGCTTGGCCGGGACGACACCATCATGGTCTGCGGCGGCATCGACGTGCATCTGGCCACCTCCCGCAAGCTGCTGAACTGGCTGCGCCGCGAAGCACGGCGCTGTCAGGCGGTTGGCGGGCTGTGCACCGCCAGTTGGACGCTGGCCAAGGCCGGGCTGCTCGACGGCAAGCGCGCGACGATTCACTGGGAGAACCACGACGGTTTCGCCGAGGAATTCGAAGAGGTCGAACTGTCGAAGCGGATCTATGTGATCGACGGCAACCGCATGACGGCGGCGGGCGGCACCGCCTCGATCGACCTGATGCTGAAGATCATCGCCGACGGTCACGGTGCCGATCTCGCCAATGCCGTGGCCGACCAGATCATCTACAGCTCGATCCGCACCGATCAGGACAGCCAGCGGCTTTCGGTGCCCACCCGCATCGGCGTGCGCCACCCCAAGCTAAGTCAGGTCATCCACCGTATGGAGGCCAATATCGAAGAGCCGATCAGCCCTGCGGTGCTGGCCAAGGAAGTGGGCATGTCCACCCGCCAGCTTGAACGGCTGTTCCGGCGCTATCTCAACCGCTCGCCCAAGCGCTACTACATGGAACTGCGCCTGCAGAAGGCGCGCAACCTGCTGATGCAGACCGACATGAGCGTGATCAACGTCGCGCTGGCCTGCGGTTTTGCCAGCCCCTCGCATTTCTCCAAATGCTACCGGGCGCATTACCAGACCACGCCCTACCGCGAGCGCGGCACCCAAGGCACGGTGCGGGCCGAGGAATAGCGGCTCAGCCGTCCTCGCCCGCCCCCGTCTGTGGCGTCATCCGGTAGAGCGTGCCGTCGATCTCGGACAGGAACCAGATCGCGCCGTCCGGCCCCTGATCCACGTCGCGCACCCTGCCCGTCTCCGGCGCTTCGATCCGTTCGACCTCGCGCAGCGGCTCCCCCGACAGCCGCGAGATGAAATCGAACTTCAGCGAGCCGACCAGCGCATCGCCGTCCCATGCGGGCACGGCGCTGTCTTCAAGGAACACCATGCCCGAAGGCGCAATCGACGGGTCCCAGTAGAACACCGGCTGGGTCAGCCCGGGCTTTTCGGTGCCCTCGCCGATCTTCGCGCCGGAATAATGCGTGCCATAAGAGATCACCGGCCAGCCGTAGTTGCCCGCGCGCTCGATCAGATTGACCTCATCGCCGCCCTTGGCGCCATGCTCAGCCACCCACAGCCGCCCTTCGGCATCCATCGCCGCGCCCTGCGGGTTGCGGTGCCCAAAGCTCCAGATCGCCGCCTGCGCCCCGGCGGTGCCGATGAACGGGTTGTCCTGCGGGACAGAGCCGTCGCGCCCGATGCGCAGCACAGATCCATTGTGACGCGACAGATCCTGCGCCGCCGCCGCCTCGCCCCGCTCGCCGACCGTGACAAAGAGCGTGTCGTCCGGGCCTTCGACCAGACGCGAGCCGAAATGCCGCCCGCTGGAATTGCCCTGCGTCATCTCAAAGATCACCTGCACGTCCTGCAGCGCCGTGCCCGCCTCGGGAAGCACCGCGCGCAGCACCGCGGTGCCCGCGCCGCCATCCTCCTGCGGCTTGGCATAGGTCATGAAGACCTCGCGGCTCTGCGCAAAATCCTCGGGAACCAGCACATCGAGCAAACCGCCCTGACCGCTGTCGGCGACCTCTGGCAGGCCCGAAAGGGGCTCGGCCCGCCCATCCTTGACGCGCAGCAGAACACCCGCCTTCTCGGTGATCAGCACGCCGCCGCCGGGCAGGAAATCAAAGCCCCACGGCATCTCGAGCCCGTCGACAACCGGCGTGATCCGCATCTCACCCGCGCTGGTCTCTAGCGCCAAAGCCGGTCCGCCCGCCAAGGCAAGCATCACGCTCAGCGTGCTCGAAAAAGTGATGAAGCGGTCTCGCATGGTCGCATCCTCCTGACCCGACGACATGGGGCGAGAAATACTTTGGACCAGCGCTTAACCGCCGATCTGTCGGCAACGTGATTGACGTTGGGAGAACGTAATTATCGCTCGCGGAACGCCCTTTTCTTTTGCATTTTGCCCGCATAGGCTCCGCCGAGAATAACAAGTAACCAATCTGGGAGATACCACATGAAGAAGTGGCTTCTGGCCTCTACGCTTCCGCTCGTCACCGCCGGTGCCGCCTTCGCCGATGACGCCAAGATCGGCGTGATCCTCGGCTACACCGGCCCCATCGAGTCGCTGACCCCGGCGATGGCCGACAGTGCCGAACTGGCGATGACCGAGGTGAACGACAGCGGCAAGTTCCTCGAGAACGTCACGCTGGTTCCGGTGCGCGCAGACAGCACCTGCATCGACAGCGCCGCCGCCACCGCCGCCGCAGAGCGCCTTGTCACCACCGACGGCATCGTCGCCATCATGGGCGCCGACTGCTCGGGCGTGACCGGTGCAGTGCTCTCGAACGTCGCCGTGCCGAACGGCGTGCCGATGATCTCGCCCTCGGCGACCTCGCCGGCGCTTTCGACGGTCGAGGACAACGGTCTTTTCTTCCGCACCGCCCCCTCCGACGCGCGTCAGGGCGAAGTGCTGGCGGGCATCCTGCAGGACCGCGGCATCTCTTCGGTGGCACTGACCTACACCAACAACGACTACGGCAAGGGCTTTGCCGATGCCTTCGAGGCGGCCTTCAAAGAGGCTGGCGGCGAAGTGACCCTCGCCGCGCCGCATGAAGACGGCAAAGCCGATTACTCCGCCGAAGTCGGCGCGCTGGCCTCTGCGGGAGGCGACGTGCTGGTGGTGCTGGGCTATTCCGATCAGGGCGGCAAGGGCATGATCCAAGCCGCGCTCGACACCGGCGCCTTCGACACTTTCGCCATGGGTGACGGCATGTATTCCGACGCGCTGCTGGCCGATCTCGGCAGCGACATCGACGGATCCTTCGGCTCGGTGCCCTGGGCTCAGGGCGAAGGCGCGGATAAATTCGCCGAGGTTGCCGAAGCCGCCGGTGTGAACGCAGAAAGCACCTACACCCGCGAAAGCTATGACGCGGCGGCGCTGATCGCGCTGGCCATGGCCAAGGGCGGCGAGCCCTCGTCGGCCGCGGTTGCGGCCAACATCCTCGACGTGGCCAACGCGCCGGGCGAGCCGATCCTGCCGGGCGAGCTTGGCAAGGCGCTGGAGATCCTCGCCGAAGGCGGCGACATCGACTACGTCGGCGCCACCAACGTCGAACTGATCGGCGCAGGCGAAGCCGCTGGCACCTACCGTTACTACGAAGTCAAAGACGGCGCCTTCGAGACCGTCTCCTTCAAGTAAGCAAACCGGCGCGTCCGGGAGCGATCCCGGGCGCGCCCGCCAGCAAGGGCGCGGGAGAACACGCGCCGGACAGAACGCGGGACGCCGAACGCCCGTCACGAGAAACCCCACGCAAACCTCCGGGGACCCAAGATTTGATCCGCGTCGAAAATCTCCACCGCCACTTCGGCGGTTTCCGTGCCGTTGACGGGGCCAGCCTCGAGATCGCCAAGGGCTCGATCACCGGGCTCGTCGGCCCCAATGGCGCCGGTAAAACCACGCTCTTCAACGTCGTGGCCGGTGCGCTGCCGCCGACCTCGGGCCATGTCTTCATGGATGGCGAGGACATCAGCGGCCTGCCGCCGCATGAGCTGTTTCACAAGGGCCTGCTGCGCACCTTCCAGATCGCCCATGAGTTCAGCTCGATGACCTGCCGCGAGAACCTGATGATGGTGCCCGGCAACCAGTCGGGCGAGAGCCTGTGGAACGCCATCTTCGGGCGCGGGCGCATCGCGCAGGAAGAAGCGGCGCTGCTGAAGCAGGCGGACGAGGTGCTCGACTTTCTGACCATCTCGCACCTCAAGGACGAGAAGGCCGGAAACCTCTCGGGCGGGCAGAAGAAGCTGCTGGAACTGGGCCGCACGATGATGGTCGACGCCAAGATTGTCTTCCTTGACGAGGTCGGCGCGGGGGTGAACCGCACGCTGCTCAATACCATCGGCGACGCGATCCTGCGCCTCAACCAAGAGCGCGGCTACACGTTCTGCATGATCGAACACGACATGGATTTCATCGGGCGCCTGTGCGACCCGGTCATCGTCATGGCCGAGGGCAAGGTGCTGGCCGAGGGCACGGTGGATGAGATCAAGGCCAATGAGGCGGTGATCGAGGCCTATCTGGGCACGGGGCTGAAGAACAAGGAGATGATCGGCGGATGATCTGCTTGTTGAGTAAAGCTGGGGGCTCTGCCCCCGCGCGCCAAAGGCGCGCAGTGAAAGACAAAGGGGGCTCCGCCCCAGCCGCGCTGCGCGCGTCTCCCCCGGCGTATTTGGAAAGAGAAGAAGAGGCGGGCGCGGCATGAGCGGCGAGACCTATGACGATCGCGGCAACAACGACCGCTCGATCACCAATCCCGCAGGGATGGGAGAGGCCATGCCGGTCAGCGGCGGCGGCCATGCTGCAGCCGTAGGAAAGACCGAAGGGCCGTTCCTTATCGGCGACGCGATGACCGGCGGCTACGGCAAAGGCGCGGATATCCTGCACGGCTGCACCATCGCGGTGGAGCGCGGCGAGATCGCGGTAATCGTCGGCCCCAATGGCGCGGGCAAATCAACCGCCATGAAGGCGGTCTTCGGCATGCTCGACCTGCGCTCGGGCGCGGTGCGGCTCGACGGTGAGGACATCACCGCCCTCAGCCCCCAAGAGCGGGTGCGGCGCGGCATGGGCTTCGTGCCGCAGGTGCGCAACATCTTCCCCTCGATGACCGTCGAAGAGAACCTCGAGATGGGTGCCTTCATCCGGCGCGATGACATCCGCGAGACCATGGAGCAGATCTATGGGCTCTTCCCGATCCTCAAGGACAAGCGCAAACAGGCGGCGGGCGAGCTTTCGGGCGGCCAGCGCCAGCAGGTCGCCGTGGGCCGCGCGCTGATGACCCGGCCCAAGGTGCTGATGCTGGACGAGCCCACGGCGGGCGTCTCGCCGATCGTCATGGACGAGCTTTTCGACCGCATCCTCGAAGTGGCGCGCACCGGCATTCCGATCCTCATGGTCGAGCAGAACGCCCGGCAGGCGCTGGAGATCGCCGACAAGGGCTATGTGCTGGTGCAGGGGGCGAACGCCTTCACCGGGACCGGCAAGGACCTGCTGGCCGATCCCGACGTGCGGCGGAGCTTCCTCGGTGGCTGAGCGGCGGCGGAGAGGGCTGAATATGCGTATTTGCGGAACGATGAAGCTGCTGGTGCTTTGCGCCATGGCCGCGCCCGCGCTTGCTCAGGAGGGCCCGCAGATGTCGCTGCAGGATGCTCCGGTGCAGCGGCAGGTCGCGCTGGCGTGCGATTTCGCCACGGAATGCCGCGAGGCCGCGCCCTGCGGCGAGACCGATTTCGCGCCGGTGCTGAACGGCAGTTCCGGCGGGCTCGACGAGACCAGCATGGTGGTGCGCGCGCAGCTGTCGTCGGGCGGGCGCGGCGTCGAGCTCATCGGGGTTTCGGACGGCAGCACCATGTCGCTTTGGGGCGGTGAGATCGAGGAGCGGCATTTCTTCACCCGCGCCGCCACTGGCGAGACCCGCTACACGGTGCATCGCGCCGAGGGGCCGGAGGTGATCAGCTACCTGGGGGTGTGCAAATGAGAGCTGTGCAAATGAGAGCTCTGCGGATCGCGGCGCTGGCCGCCCTGCCCCTTCAACTGCTTGGCCTGCCCCATCCGGCTGCCGCCGAGGGCGCGCGGCTGGTGCTGGAGTGCAGCTTTGTAACCGCCTGTTCTGAGGCCGGGACGTGCGCTGCGGGCGACGGGCCCGTGCGCTTCGTACTGGCCCCGCTGGAGACCGATGCCGCAGGCGCCGGGCGCTATGAGGTCACTGTCGACGAGGAGCCCGCGCAGCCCGCCGAGGCGCTCGGCTTTGCCGGGCCGTTCCTCTGGCAGCCCTCCGAGGGCACGCGGATGGTGCTGAGCCTGACCTCCGAGACAACGGCGCTCTGGACGCGCCAGATCGTCGACAGCGGCACCGATGCGCCGCCCTCGGCGGAGATAGATTTTCTGACATGCGGGATCCTGCCCTGATGGATATCCTCAACGCCTTCGTGGCGCTCGCCAATTTCGTTCTTGTCCCCGCCCTCGCCTATGGCAGCCAGCTGGCGCTTGGCGCGCTGGGGGTGACGCTGACCTACGCCATCCTGCGGTTTTCCAACTTCGCCCATGGCGACACGATGGCCTGGGGCACCATGTGCGCCGTGCTGGCCACATGGGGGCTGCAGGCGCTTGGGGTGAACCTCGGGCCGCTGCCCACCGCGCTGCTGGCGATCCCGGTCGGCATCCTCGGCGCAGCATTGCTGGTGCTGATTACCGACCGCGCGGTCTATCGCTTTTACCGCCGGCAGAAGGCCAAGCCGGTGATCCTGGTGATCGTCTCGATGGGGGTGATGTTCGTTTACAACGGGCTGACGCGCTTCGTCATCGGGCCTGACGATCAGAACTTCGCCGACGGCGAGCGGTTCCTGATCTCGGCCCGGGACTTCAAGGCGATGACCGGCCTTGACGAGGGGCTGGCGATCAAGACCACGCAGGCGCTCACCGTGGTGGTCGCGCTGATCACCGTCTCGCTGCTCTTTTGGTTCCTCAACCGCACGCGCACCGGCAAGTCGATGCGCGCCTATTCCGACAATGAGGATCTGGCGCTGCTTTCGGGCATCAACCCCGAGCGTGTGGTGACCGTGACCTGGCTCATCGTGGCGGCGCTGGCGACCATCGCGGGCGTGCTCTATGGGCTCGACAAGAGCTTCAAGCCCTTCACCTACTTCCAGCTGCTGCTGCCGATCTTCGCGGCGGCCATCGTCGGCGGCATCGGCAATCCGCTGGGCGCCATCGCCGGCGGCTTCGTCATCGCCTTTTCCGAAGTCGGCATAACCTACGCGTGGAAGAAGGTTCTGGGCTATCTGATGCCCGAGAGCCTTGCGCCCGACGGGCTCGTGCAGCTGCTGTCCACCGACTACAAATTCGCGGTCAGCTTCGTGATCCTGGTGATCGTGCTGCTGTTCCGCCCGACCGGACTGTTCAAGGGGCAGACCATATGACCCGCACCCTCGGCCTCTTTGCGCTGGTTGCAGCGCTGATCCTCGGCACCGGCGTTCTGCAAAGCTGGAACTCGGCGCTGATCATTCTCAACATGGGCCTCGTCAGCGCGATCATGGCGCTGGGGGTGAACCTGCAATGGGGCCTTGCCGGGCTCTTCAACGTGGGTGTCATGGGCTTTGTCGCCGTGGGCGGTCTGGCGGTGGTGCTGGTGTCTATGGCGCCGGTGCCCGAGGCTTTCGCCGCAGGCGGGCCGCGCGTGCTGGGCGCGCTGGCCTTTGGCGCGGCGGTGATCGCCGCAGCGGTGCTGGCATGGAAACGGCTGGGCAAGGGGCTGCGCGGCTGGGCCGTGGCCGCGATCACCATCGCCGGGTTCTTTGCCTATCGCGCGCTGCTCGATCCCGGTGTCGAGGCCATCGAGGCGGTAGACGCGGCCTCGGCGGGCTATCTCGGCGGGCTGGGCCTGCCGGTGCTGCTGGCGTGGCCGGTGGGCGGGCTGATGGCGGCGGGCGTGGCCTGGGCGATCGGCAAGACCGCGCTTGGCCTGCGTTCGGATTATCTGGCCATCGCCACGCTGGGCATCGCCGAGATCATCATCGCGGTGCTGAAGAACGAGGACTGGCTGTCGCGCGGCGTCAAGAACGTCATCGGCCTGCCGCGCCCGGTGCCCTATGAGATCGACCTGCAGGCCGATCCGGGCTTTGTCGAAACGGCTGGGTCTCTGGGCCTCGACGCCACCACCGCCTCGACGCTGGCGGTGAAGCTGGGCTACTCGGTGCTGTTCGCCGTGGTGCTGGTGGTGCTGCTGATCCTCGCCCAACTGGCGCTGAACTCGCCCTGGGGCCGGATGATGCGGGCGATCCGCGACAATGAGGTCTCGGCCGAAGCGATGGGCAAGAATGTCACCCGCCGCCACCTGCAGGTGTTCATCCTTGGCTGCGCGCTCTGCGGCATGGCGGGCGCGATGATGACCACGCTCGACGGGCAGCTGACCCCCGGCACTTACCAGCCGCTGCGCTATACCTTCCTGATCTGGGTGATGGTCATCGTCGGCGGCTCGGGCAACAACCTCGGCGCGGTGCTCGGCGGGTTTCTGATCTGGTTCCTCTGGGTGCAGGTCGAGCCCATGGGGCAATTCGTCATCACTGCGATCACCGCGGGCATGGCCGATGGCAACTGGCTCAAGGGCCATCTGCAGGACAGCGTGCAGCACATGCGCCTGCTGACCATGGGGGTGATCCTGCTGTTGGTGCTGCGCTTCGCCCCGCGCGGACTGCTCCCCGAGCGCTGAGCGCAACCGCTTGCAATCACCGCCGGTGGCGCTACCGGCGGTGATTGGCTCATTCGCCTGTCTCATGCGCTGGCTTTGGCCGAGCGGACGGCGTGTCGCATCCTAACGCTATGGTAATTCGCCTGCCTCATCTTAGGTGGACGTCACCGCCAAGGCGCGGCCTTCGGATCGGGCTTCTACTCGAGCTTCCGATCCTTCGGAGCGCGCCTGCGGAAACTACCACCTGCGGTGACCCGCATGTGGGAACAACCGCCGGGCGACCTCGTTCAAGAGTCATGAGACATGGAGTGATGACAGACATGGAATGGCAAGACACCACCCGCAACTGGGGCCTCACCGTCGAGCGCCTGAAAGCACGCTTCCCGCATATCGATGAGGCCGCCCTGCGCGCGCGCCGCCACGCTCACACCGAGACGGCGCAGCATATCGCCGCCCGCCATGACCTCACGCAGCAGGAAGCCACGCGCGAGCTGGATGATTGGGCCTTCGCCAACGTCCTGCACCGACAGATCGACCGACTGGCTGGCTAACCGGCGGGCTGACTGGTGGGATGACCGGCGAGGTGGGGGCCGGGCCCAAGCTCAGACGAGCCTCAGGCCAGCCTGAGATCAGCCTCAGGTCAGAGACGTGACCCAGAGGATCGTCGCATCCTCGGGGCTGACCGACACCACGTTGTGCCCCATCGAGGCGTCATAATAGGCGGAATCGCCGCGGCGCATCTCGATGGGCTCATAGAACTCGGTGTAGAGCGTCACCACCCCGGTGAGCACGTAGAGGAATTCCTCGCCGTCGTGCCGCACCCAGCCGTCGAATTCATCCATCGACCGCGCGCGGACCCGCGCCCGGTAGGGCAGCATCTTCTTGCGCGTCAGGCTTTCGGCCAGCAGCTCATGCTCGTAGGTCGTAGTGACCTGATGCAGCCCCTCGCCATCCTTCACATGCACCATCCGGCCCGAGACCTGCTCGCGCTTCGGCGGGGTGAACAGCTGCGGCACCGAGATGCCCAGCCCCACGGCCAGCTTCTTCAGCGCCTCGTAAGTGGGTGACATCTGGCCGTTTTCGATCTTCGACAGGGTCGAGCGAGCAAGCCCGGCCTGTTTCGCCGCCTGCTCGAGCGTCCAGTCGCGTTCCTTGCGAAGCTCGCGCACGCGCATCCCCAGATCGAGGGGTTCGGCGGTTTGCTCCTGCCCGGACTCGCGGGCAATGCGGATGAGTGTTCGAGGATCGCGCGACATGACGTTTGCCATAGCGCCCGCGCGGCGCGCTGGCAATGGCGCTCATGCAGGCTTGCGCGAATGCGGCGCGCTGCCTAAGCCTTTTGTCATGCAGTCCGTTTTCGATGAAGGGCCCTTTGCGCCCTGTCCCGCTCCGTTCAACCTCGCGGCCCATGTGCTCGCCGCCGGAGAGGCCGTGCCTGACAAGATCGCCCTGTCGATCCTGCGCACCACCGGGGCCGAGCGCTGGTCCTATGCAAGGCTGATCGCCGCCGTGCGGGGCACCGCCACCGGGCTGCTGCAGGCGGGCGTCGCGCCGGGCGAGATGCTGCTGCTGAGGCTGGGCAATACGGTGGATTTCCCCATCGCCTATCTCGGCGCGATCACCGCCGGGATCGTGCCCGTGCCCACCTCGTCGCAGCTGACCGCGCCGGAAGTGGCCAAGCTGCTGGAGCAGATCAGCCCCGCCGCGATCCTGCTTGGCGCGGGCATCGCCTGCCCCGAAACCGAAACGCCGGTCATCTCCGAGGCCACCTTCACCGCATGGCGCGATCTTCCCCCGGCGGACTATGACATGGGCGATCCCGAACGGCTGGCTTATGTGGTCTTCACCTCCGGCACTTCGGGGACGCCGCGCGCCGTCGGTCATGCGCATCGCGCGATCTGGGCGCGGCAGATGATGATGCGCGGCTGGACCGGGCTACAACCCAGCGACCGGCTGTTGCACGCGGGCGCCTTCAACTGGACCTACACGCTGGGCACCGGGCTGATGGACCCTTGGACCATCGGCGCGACCGCGCTGATCCCCAAGGCGGGCACCGACCCCGCGCAGCTGGCGCTTTTGATGAAACGCAATGATGCCAGCCTCTTCGCCGCCGCGCCGGGGGTATTTCGGCAATTCCTGAAATACCCGGTGCCGCCGCTGCCAAAGCTGCGCCATGCGCTGGCCGCAGGTGAAAAACTGGCTGAGGCGCTGCGGCAGGCATGGGGCGCGGCAACCGGGACCGAGATTTTTGAGGCCTTCGGCATGTCCGAATGCTCGACCTTCATTTCGGCCAGCCCCGAAAAACCAGCCAGCGAGGGCGCGCTCGGCTGGCCGCAGCACGGGCGGCGCGTGGCGATCCTTGGCGAGGACGGCGCACCGGTGCCCCGGGACACGCCCGGAACCATCGCCGTGCACCGCAGCGACCCGGGCCTGATGACCGGCTATATCGGCGCAGCGGAAGAGACCGCGGCGCGCTACATAGGGGAGTGGTTTGTCACCGGGGATCATGGGGTTATGACCGACAGCGGCGCGATCACCTATCTTGGCCGCGATGACGACATGATGAACGCGGGCGGCTACCGCGTCTCGCCGCTGGAGGTTGAAGCGGCGCTGGCGGATCTGCCCGGTGTGCAGGAACTGGCGGTGACCGATGTGATGGTGAAAGACGGCGTGTCGGTGATCGCGGCCTTCTACACCGCCGAGCAAGAGCTCGACAGCGATACTCTAGCGGCGCTCGCGGCAGATCGGCTGGCCCGCTACAAACAGCCGCGCGCGTGGGTCCGGGTCGAAATGCTGCCGCGCAATCCCAACGGCAAGCTGCAGCGCAAGGCGCTGAAGGATTACGCGCTGGAATAGTCCCGCCGCTTCAAGAGGACGCCACACTGCAGTGATCAAAAAAGAAAAAGAGCCCCCGAAGGGGCTCTGAGGTTCATGCGCCAAGGCTCATCCTGTTGTGCTGCTCGCGATGTGTTCTGCCTGCGGCCCGGGCATGTGCGGAGCGGGCGCACCCGCTCCGAAACCATGGGCCGGTCTCCCGGCCCCGGTGATCCGTCTTAGCTGCAGCCGCTGGTCGAGCCGCAGGTGTTGCACTTCATGCAGGTGCCGTTGCGCACCAGCGTGTAGTTGCCGCATTCGCCGCAGGCCTCGCCCTCATAGCCCTGCATCCGCGCCTTGGTTCGCGCATCCATGGCCAGCGACGAGGTGGCGGTGGCGGTCACCGAAGTCACCCCCGTGCTTACGCGCTCTTCGGCGACCAGCGTGCCGAGCGCCGAAAGCTCCTCGGGCAGACGCTTGCGCAGATAGCCCGACGAGGAGATGTGCTTGAGCACTTCCAGCGAGCGGTTCGCGGCGCGTTCGCTGAGTTCCTCGACATTGCCCAGCCCGTCTTCCTCGCCGCGGCCCAGATCGTCGAAGGTCGCGCCCGAGGGCTTCACATGCGCCAGATCGGTGCGGTCGAGATAGGACACCGCCAGTTCGCGGAACACGTAATCGAGGATCGACGTGGCGTTCTTGATGCTGTCGTTGCCCTGCACCATGCCCGCCGGTTCGAACTTGGTGAAGGTGAAGGCGTCGACGAACTCCTCCAGCGGCACGCCGTATTGCAGGCCGACCGAGACCGCGATGGCGAAGTTGTTCATCATCGCGCGGAAGCCCGCGCCCTCCTTGTGCATGTCGATGAAGATCTCGCCAAGCGAGCCGTCGCCATATTCGCCAGTGCGCAGATAGACCTTATGCCCGCCGACAACCGCCTTCTGGGTGTAGCCCTTGCGGCGATCGGGCATCTTCTCTCGGTGGCTGCGGACCAGCTCCTTGACCACCACCTTCTCGATCACCTTCTCGGCCAACACCTGCGCCTTCTCGGTGGGTGTGCCGGTCTCGAGAACCTCCTGCGCGTCCTCGTCATCTTCGACCAGTGCAGAGGCCAGCGGTTGGCTGAGCTTGGAGCCGTCGCGATAGAGCGCGTTGGCCTTCACCCCCAGCGACCACGACAGCTCATAGGCCTGCTGACAGTCCTCGATGGTGGCGGAGTTGGGCATGTTGATGGTCTTGGAGATTGCCCCCGAGATAAAGCTCTGCGCGGCGGCCATCATGCGGATGTGGCTGTCGACGCTGAGGTAGCGCTTGCCCTTCTTGCCGCAGGGGTTGGCGCAATCGAAGATGCCGATGTGCTCGGCCTTCAGGAACGGCGCGCCTTCCAGCGTCATGGTCCCGCACACATGGTCGTTCGCCGCCTCGATCTCGGCCTTGCTGAAGCCGAGGTGACGCAGCAGATCGAAGCTCGGGTCGTTCAGCTTGTCGGCGGGAATGCCCAGCGTGCCGCGGCAAAACTCTTCGCCCAGCGTGAACTGGTTGAACACGAAGCGGATGTCGAAGGCGGTGGCCAGCGCCGCCTCGATCTTTTCGAGCTGCGCCTTGCCAAAGCCGTGGCCGATCAGCGCCGTGTGGTTCACCCCCGGCGCATTGCCAAGCGAACCATGGCCCACCGCGTAAGAGGTGATCTCTTCGATCTGGCTGGAGGTGTAGCCCAGCCCCGCCAGTGCCGAGGGCACCGAGCGGTTGATGATCTTGAAATAGCCGCCGCCCGCCAGCTTCTTGAACTTCACCAGCGCGAAATCAGGCTCGATCCCGGTGGTGTCGCAATCCATCACCAGACCGATGGTGCCGGTGGGCGCGATCACCGTCGCCTGCGCGTTGCGGTAGCCGTGTTTCTCGCCCAGCGTCAGCGCCTCGTCCCACGCAGATTTCGCAAGATCGACAAGGGTTTGATCCGGACAGTTCGCGTGATCCAGCGGCACCGGCGGCACCGCCAGCCCCTCATAGCCCTCGGCGCGCCCATAAGCGGCGGCGCGGTGATTGCGCATCACCCGCAGCATATGCTCGCGGTTCCGCGCGTAGCCCGAGAAGGCCCCAAGCTCTGCCGCCACCTCTGCCGAGGTCGCATAGGCCGTGCCGGTCATGATCGCCGTCAGAGCCCCGCAGAGCGCCCGGCCCGCGTCGCTGTCATAGCTCAGCCCCATGGTCATCAGCAGCCCGCCGATGTTTGCATAACCAAGGCCAAGTGTCCGGAAATCATAGGAAAGCTGCGCGATCTCCTTGCTGGGGAACTGCGCCATCAGCACCGAGATTTCCAGCGTCAGCGTCCACAGCCGCGTGGCGTGCACATAGCCGTCTGCATCGAACTTGCCGTTCTTGAGGAAGGTCAGCAGGTTCATCGAGGCGAGGTTACAGGCGGTGTCGTCGAGGAACATATACTCCGAGCACGGGTTCGAGCCGCGGATCGCGCCATCTTCGGGGCATGTGTGCCATGCGTTCACCGTGTCGTGGAACTGGATCCCGGGATCGGCGCAGGCCCATGCGGCATGGCCCACCTGCTCCCACAGGTCGCGCGCCTTGATCGTCTTGGCGGTCTTGCCGTCGGTGCGGCGGATCAGCTCCCAATCGGCATCGTCGCGCACCGCCTGCAGGAAGGCATCGGTGACACGGATCGAATTGTTGGAGTTCTGGCCCGAGACGCTGGCATAGGCTTCGCTGTCCCAGTCGGTGTTGTAGGTCGGAAACTCGATGCCGGCGTAGCCCTGCTTCGCGTAGTCCAGCACCCGCTTGATATAGGTCTCTGGGATTGCGAGCTTTTTCGCCTCACGAACAGCGGTTTTCAGCCCCGCGTTCACCTTGGGATCATAGGCGTCGCTCTCGGTGCCGTCCCAGCCCCGGATCGCGTCAAAGATGGCGTTGAGCATCTTCTCGTGCATCTTCGAGCCGGCGACGATGCTGGCCACCTTCTGCTCTTCGCGGACCTTCCAGTTGATGAAATCCTCGATATCCGGGTGGTCGGCGTCGACGATCACCATCTTCGCGGCGCGGCGCGTGGTGCCGCCCGACTTGATCGCCCCCGCCGCACGGTCGCCGATCTTCAGAAAGCCCATGAGGCCCGAGGATTTGCCACCGCCCGACAGCGGCTCATTCTCGGCGCGCAGGCTCGAAAAGTTGGTGCCGGTGCCCGAGCCATATTTGAACAGGCGCGCCTCGCGCACCCAGAGGTCCATGATGCCGCCCTCGGTCACAAGATCGTCGCTGACCGACTGGATGAAACAGGCGTGGGGCTGCGGATGCTCGTAGGCGGATTTCGATTTGGTGAGCTTGCCGGTCTTATGGTCCACATAGAAATGGCCCTGGCTCGGCCCGTCGATGCCATAGGCCCAGTGCAGGCCGGTGTTGAACCATTGCGGCGAATTTGGCGCGGCCATTTGGCGGGCAAGCATGTGGCGCATCTCGTCGTAATAGGCGCGCGCATCGCTCTCGGCGGTGAAGTAGCCGCCCTTCCAGCCCCAGTAGGTCCATGCGCCTGCGAGGCGGTCAAAGACCTGCTTGGCCGAGGTTTCGCCGCCACGCGGCGTGTCCGCCGAGGCAGGCACAGAGCGCCAGAGAAACTCCGGCACGCCCTGCTCTTTGACGGTCTTAAGTTCGCTCGGGACACCGGCCTTGCGGAAGTATTTCTGCGCGATCACGTCAGAGGCGACCTGACTCCAGCCCGCCGGAACCTCCAGCGCGTCGAGCTTGAAGACCGAGCTGCCGTCGGGATTGCGGATCTCGGAACTGGTGGTGACAAAATCGATGCCCGCGTATGCGTCCTGCCCCGCGGTGGTAAAACGTCTGTCGATCTTCATGTTCGCCTCTGCCTTTGCCTTGGCCACAATTCAAATCGGATTGCGAGGCACAGACCTTTCCCAGCCGGACACGCCATCGCGCGCCCGCCAGAATTAGAAAGGCTTAGGTTTGATCTGACCCTGCTGAAGGCCACTACATATTGTGGCTCTTGATCCGCTGACAACAAACTGGATCAAGAACCCGTCATCGGTCAACGAAAAATTCCCACCGCAACCATATATTTGGTGAGCCGCCCCCTCGGGGACACCATCTATATGGGTAATTGCGCGCTGTGCGGTACTGGACGTATCGCCACAAAGCTTACGTAGCGTAGGCTTTGAGCCGCCCGCGCAACAATAGAGCCCCGCCTGACACAAGATGTGGCCGATTGTCTTCAGGTCAGCCCTAATGACTTTTTTTCTCGGGATTGCCCTGACGCCCAAAAACTGAGCACCTGCGATCTCTCGGTCACATCTGCCGCGTCGGAAGGGATTGTGCTGAAGCAGGAAGCCAGAGACGCGGAACACTTGTTCCGCCGCTCTGTGGTGGTCGGGGCGAGAGGATTCGAACCTCCGACCTACGGTACCCAAAACCGTCGCGCTACCAGGCTGCGCTACGCCCCGACGCGACAGGCAATACAAGCCTCGTCAGGGATTGAAAAGCGGAAAACTCACTCGCAGGGCCAAGCGGCGGCAGAGATGCGCGGATGTTGCATTTCGCTGCCCTCGGCGATGCCCAGCTGTGCCGCCAGACCGCCGTTGATCTCCAGCACATATTGCGCCTCTCCCGCGCTGGGGATCGGCGTCAGATCGCCGGGCACGGCGTTTTCATGCACTGAGATGACCACGCCTTCGGAATCCGCAAAGACCATGTCCAGTGGGATCAGCGTGTTCTTCATCCAAAAGCTCATCTCATGCGGCGCATCATAGACGAAGAGCATGCCCGCGCTCGAGGGCATCTGCTCGACGAACATGAGCCCCCGCGCCCGCTCGAGCGTGTCATCCGCGACCTGCACCGCAAAGCGTGCGCTGCCCCAGTCACCGCGAAGCCACAGGCTTTCGTCATTGCAGGCCGCCTGCGCCGCCTGCCCTGACAGAATGCTCAGCCCCAGCCCGAGAAGGCTCAGGGCACCAAGGCGGTTTCCCATGCGCAGACCTCCGTGGCCATCTGACCGCGTTTTCCTTCGATCACGCGGATTGCCAGCGCCTCGCCGGGCTGCAAATCGGCCAGCCCCGAGCGCCTGAGCACCTCGATATGGATGAAGACGTCCTGATCGCGTCCGAAGACATTCGCAAAGCCAAAGCCCTTGGCCTTGTCGAACCATTTCACCCGTGCCGGCTCCAGCGGAGCTGCCTTGATGATCTCGGGGTCGATCTCCTCGAAATCCGCAAGCGGAGCCCCAGAGGGCGCCTCCGGCGGTTCGATCCGGAACACTTCGGTGGCTTGTATGCCGCGATCGGTGCGCTGAACGCCCACTTCGATCCGCGCCGCATCGGCGACCGAACTCTGCCCAAAGTTGCGCAGCACATTGGCATGCAGCAAAATGTCGGGCCCTCCCTCATCCGCGAGGACGAACCCGAAACCCTTTACCGGGTCAAACCATTTTACCCGGCCGAGCACGCGCCGCGTTTCACTCTCTTCTTGTGTCAAATGCGTTTCCACTGGTCGTCTTGCGTATCCCCACCACTGTCTTGCGCCAGTGTGGCTCTCAATTGCAAGTCATTGAAACCTGTATTCTCTGCGAAATTGCATTTCGCGTAACATGAAATTCAAGGATTTAATCTGGTCACTGTCCACTCATCCGAAACACTTGTGCGCCTCCAGACGAACCTGTCATGCAACCGGAACGCCCCATCGGCCCAAAATTCAACTTCAACGGGAGTGATGCGAAATCCCCCCCAATAATCAGGCCGCGGCGGGTTCGGCCCCTTCGTCGCCGTAATCTTGGCAACTTCCGCCATAAGTGCCGCTCGCGACGCAAGAGGCCGGGACTGTTTGGAAGCCCAGGCCCCGAGACGCGATTTGAGCGAACGAGACGCGTAATATGCATCCGCTTGCGGGCCGTCCTCCCTGTCGACAAATCCACGAACACGGATCTGACGCCGCAACGATTTCCAATGTAACACAAAAGCTGCCTTACCGCTGCCTAAAATTTCCTTAGATTTGGCACTTTCGTAGTTGGTGTAGAAAACAAAGGCACTCGCCTCGATTTCCTTGAGCAGAACCATGCGCACATTGGGCAGACCCTCCGCATCGACCGTCGACAGGGCGATGGCGTTGGGATCGTTGGGCTCGGTGCCCTCGGCCTCTTTCAGCCAGTTGCGTGCGATCTCGAAAGGGTCATCCCCTGCAAAGATTCCGGTCCGGTCGCTCATCTGCCTGTCTCCCTGTGCTGCCCGCTCTGTGCCGCCCGCTTTCTGACGTGGCGTCGCTCAAACCCTTGATGCGCCCCGGCCAATCGCCTAAAGGACACAAACAAAATCAATGCCGGGTAGAGGTGAGGGATGTCAAATACTCTGATGGCCGGAAAACGCGGCCTGATCATGGGTCTCGCCAATGACAAGTCGATTGCCTGGGGCATCGCGAAGAAACTGCGCGAGGCGGGGGCAGAGCTTGCCTTCTCCTACCAAGGGGACGCACTGAAAAAGCGGGTCGATCCGCTGGCCGAGCAGCTTGGCTCGAACATCGTGCTGCCTTGCGACGTGTCCGACGAGGCGTCGATCGACGCGCTCTTCGACAGCCTCAAGGAGAGCTGGGACAAGATCGACTTCGTGGTGCACGCGATCGGCTTTTCCGACAAGAACGAACTGCGTGGCCGCTACGTCGACACCAGCCGCGACAACTTCAAGCTGACCATGGATATCTCGGTCTACAGCTTCACCGCGGTGATGCAGCGCGCCGAGAAGATGATGACCGATGGCGGCTCCGCGCTGACGCTTACCTATTACGGTGCCGAGCGGATCATGCCCCATTACAACGTGATGGGCGTGGCCAAAGCGGCCCTCGAAGCCTCCGTGCGCTACCTCGCCGAAGACCTCGGCAAGGACGGCATCCGGGTCAACGCAATCTCCGCAGGTCCGATCAAGACGCTGGCCGCCTCGGGCATCGGCGATTTCCGCTACATCATGAAGTGGAATGAATATAACTCGCCCCTGCGCCGTAACGTGACCATTGACGACGTCGGCGGATCGGCGCTTTACCTGCTGTCTGATCTGGGCGCGGGCGTGACAGGCGAGACGCACCACGTGGACGCGGGCTATCATGTCGTGGGCATGAAGGCCGTCGACGCGCCCGACATCTCCAAGGGCTGAGCCCTTCACACCGACGACAGATATCCGCCAGGGAGTGCTCCCATGCCCGAGATGACCGACCGCCTGCCCCATGAAAAGGGCTTTCACGTAAGCTGGGACCAGCTGCACCGCGACAGCCGCGCGCTGGCGTGGCGGCTGCAAAGCCATGCCCCCGAAAGCGGTGGCGAATGGCGCGCCGTGGTGGCAATCACCCGCGGCGGCATGGCCCCCGCGATGATAATCGCGCGCGAGCTCAACATCCGCATGGTCGATACGATCTCGGTCAAGAGCTACAACCATCAGGATCAGTCCGAGCCGAAGGTCATCAAGTTCCCCGACATGGAGGTGATGGGCGACGGCGACGGCGTGCTGATCATCGACGATCTGGTCGACACCGGCCGCACGCTGGAAGTGGTGCGCAAACATCTGCCCAAGGCGCATGTGGCCACCGTCTACGCCAAGCCGATGGGCCGCCCGCAGGTCGACAGCTACATCACCGAGGTGAGCCAGGACACGTGGATCTTCTTCCCGTGGGATATGGCGCTACAATACGTCAAACCGTTCCACGGCACCGCGGACTGATCTTCGGGTCTTCCACATTGCAAAGGGGCGCTGCCATCACGGCGGCGCCCCTTTTCGTTTGTGCCTTTAGCGCCGGTTACGCGTCCAGTTTGACGCCCGCTTTCAGCGTCTCGCGCCACGGCGTGGTCGGGCGACCGATCAGCTGCGAGAGTGTCATGTCGTCGCTGTAGAGCCCGTCCTGAGCCGCGCCATTGTCGCTGTCGGCCAGCATATGCGCCACCGGAGCGGGCAGTCCCGCGCCTTCAAGCGCCGCGGCATAATCGGCCTCGCTCATGTTCACATAGGGGATCTCTTTGCCCGCGATCTCCGACAGCGCCGCGGCGAACTCGGTCAACGTGTAGCTGTCGTCGCCTGCCAGCTCATAGACCGTGCCGCGCGCCGGGGTCTCGCCGGTCAGCACCGCCACGGCCGCGGCCGCAAAATCTGCCCGTGCCGCCGAGGCGATGTGCCCGTCGCCCGCCGCACCGATCAGCGCCCCATGCTCCAGCGCGGCACCGGCGCCCATCACGTAGTTCTCGCTGTACCAGCCATTGCGCAGCAGCGCGTAGCGCAGACCCGAGGCGGCCAGCGCCTCTTCGGTCTCCACATGTTCGCCCGGCAGAACGGTCAGCGGCGAGCTCGTGGCGTTCAGGATCGAGGTATAGGCGATGAAGCCAACCCCGGCCTTTTCTGCCGCGGCGATCACATTGCCGTGCTGCTCCGCCCGCTTGCCGACCTCGCTGGAGGAGATGAGCAGCAGTTTGTCGACGCCCGCAAACGCCGCCTCCAGCGCCGCCGGATCGTCGTAACTGGCGACCCGCACCACAAGGCCCTGTGCCTCGAGCGCGGCGGCGGCCTCGGCCCGGCGCACCAGCGCGCCAATGCGTGCCTTCGGGGCCGCTGCGCGCAGGTGCTCCAGCACGAGGGCACCAAGCTGCCCGGTGGCGCCGGTGATCAGGTAATCAAGCTTCTCCGACATGGTCTTTCCTTTCTGTGCGCCCTGCCCGGTCCGATGCGATCTGGCGCAGGGTTCTGATTCGAGTTATGGTCTCTTTTTTAGACCTACTCGCTTGATCCCGGAAGGAGGCACATTCGCATGACAAGGTTACACGCAGGGAACCCTGATGCGGTGCGCGCCATGCTCGAAAGTATGGCCGCATGGACCGGCGCCCCCGAGGATGAGGCGCAATGCCCGGTGCGGGATGTGCTCGACCGGGTGGCGCAAAAGTGGACGCTGCTGATCCTCGTGGCGCTCGAACCCGCTCCAAAGCGATTTTCCCAATTGCAACGGCAGGTTGGAGACATTTCCAAACGTATGCTCACACAGACTCTGCGGCAGTTGGAGCGCGATGGCATGGTGTCGCGGCAGGTCTTTCCGACCAAGCCGCCATCGGTCGAATACGCGCTGACCGAGCTTGGCCGCTCGTCGCTGGCGCCGATTGGCGCGCTGCTGGTCTGGGCCGACAGCCACCATGGCGAGATCACCGCCGCCCGCGCCAGTTTCGACGCTGGGGAAGCCGCCTGAGACCTCTTCCCCCGGCTGCATGGCGCTGATAGCGTCCGCGCAGTTTTGAGGGAGAGACCAGACATGACCAAGCTCAGCCGCACCCAGACCACCTTCGCCCCGCCGGTGATGGAGGCGCGCCGCTGGCTCGATGGGGTCACCTTCCCGCCCGACCGTCCGCTGATCAACGTCAGTCAGGCCGCGCCGATCGACCCGCCGCCCGCACCGCTGGTGGCGGCGATGGCCGAGGCCCTGCAAGACCCGGCAACGCACCTTTACGGGCCGGTTCTGGGACTACCGGATTTGCGCGCGGAACTGGCAGCGCATTGGTCTGCGCATTATGGCGCAGAGGTTCGCCCAGAAAATGTCGCAATCACCGCGGGTTGCAACCAAGCCTTCGCAGCCAGCATTAGCGCGATCTGCGGTGAAGGGGACGAGGTTCTTCTGCCAACCCCTTGGTACTTCAACCATAAAATGTGGCTGGATATGGACGGTGTCACCACGGTGCCCCTGCCGACCGACGAACACCTCATTCCGCAGACCGAAACCGCCTCCTCGCTCATCACCGAAAGAACGCGCGCTATCGTGTTGGTTTCACCTAATAACCCCGGTGGCGCGGAATATCCCGCAGAGACCCTGCGCGCCTTCATGAAGCTGGCCAAGGCGCATGACCTCAAGCTGATCGTCGACGAGACCTACAAGGATTTCGACAGCCGCAGCGGCGCGCCGCATGATCTGCTGACCGACCCCGAGGACCGCGCGCATCTGATCCAGCTCTACAGTTTCTCCAAGGCTTACCGTCTGACCGGGCACCGCGTCGGCGCGGTGATCGCTTCTGAAGATCTGCTGCCAGAGATCGAGAAATTTCTCGACACTGTAACCATTTGCACGCCGCAGCTCGGGCAGCGCGCGGCGCTCTGGGGACTGCGGAACCTTGGCCAATGGGTGGCCAGAGAGCGCGATGAAATCCTCGACCGCCGCGCCGCCATCGCCGACAATATGCCCAAGCTGGAAGCCAAGGGCTGGAAGCTGCTCGGGCTTGGGGCCTATTTCGCCTATTTCGAGCATCCTTTCGAGGGCAGCTCTGCCGATCTGGCGCCGAAGCTGGTGCGCGAGGCAAGCGTGCTGACCCTGCCCGGCACGATGTTCATGCCCGCCTCTGACCCGCGCGGCGCGCGGCAGTTCCGCTTTGCCTTCGCCAATGTGAACCGGGCCGAGATCGGCACGCTCTTCGACCGGCTTGCCGCGCTCGACTGGCCGCAGGCCAACAAGGCCGAGAGGCCCCTTGCGAGCAAGGGCTTGGCCCAGTAAACCCCGACGCCAGAAACAGGACGAGCGAGAGGCAGCGATGGCACGCGGCAAGAGCAGTATCAGCAAGACCCTTGTATGGGGTCTCCTGATCCTCGTGGTGATGGGCTTCGGCGCCTTCGGCACGGTCAACTTCAGCGGCGGCGTAAGCGGCATCGGTTCGGTGGGCGACACCGATATCTCGACCACCGATTACACCCGCGCGCTGCAGAACGAGATGCGCGCGTTTGAGGCGCAGACCGGCCAGCCGATGACGCTGGATCAGGCGCAGCAGTTCGGCCTCGACCGGCAGGTGCTGGCGCAGGTGGTGACCGGCGCCGCGCTGGACGACGAGGCACAGCGCATCGGGCTTTCGGTCGGCGACGATCAGGTGGCCGAGGCGCTGAGCGAGATGCCGGCCTTCCAAGGACCGGACGGCAAGTTCAGCCGCGAAAGCTATGCCTACGCGCTGAAGAACGCCGGTCTGACCGAGGCCGAGTTCGAAACCGATCTGCGCCACGAGAGCGCCCGCAACCTGATCAACGCCGCGATCTACTCGGGCACCGCGCTGCCCGACACCTATGTCGACACGCTGCTTGGCTGGGCGGGCGAGACGCGCTCGTTCACTTGGGCGCGCATCGGCCGCGACGCGCTGGAGACCGGCCTGCCGGTGCCCTCCGATGACGAGCTGCAGGCATGGTACGACGATCACATCGATCAGTTCACCATGCCCGAGACCAAGGTCATCACCTACGCTTGGATCACGCCCGACATGATCGTCGACAGCGTCGAGCTGGATGATGCAGCGCTGCAGGCCGCCTATGACGAGCGCAGCGAAGAGTTCAACCTGCCCGAGCGTCGCCTGATCGAACGTCTGGTCTTTGGGGATGACGCCGAAGCGCAGGCGGCGATGGCGCGCATCACGTCGGGCGAGATCGACTTCGAAGGTCTGGTCGAAGAGCGCGGGCTGGAGCTGAGCGACACCGATATGGGCGATCTGACCGAAGACGCGCTTGGCGAGGCCGGTGCCGAAGTCTTCGCCGCCGGAAGCGGCGATGTCGTCGGCCCGCTGCCGTCGAACCTCGGCCCGGCGCTCTACCGGGTGAACGGTATCCTGCAGGCGCAGGAAACGCCCTTTGAGGAAGCCGTGCCGCAGCTGCGCGACGAGCTGGCGCTGGACCGCGCCCGCCGCGTGATCGAGGGAATGGCGCAAAGCCTCGACGACGAGCTTGCGGGCGGCGCGACGCTCGAAGAGCTTGCCGGTGACACCGATATGGAGCTTGGCCAGATCGAGTGGAACCAGCAGAGCGATCAGGGCATCGCGGGCTATGACGTGTTCCGCGAGGCCGCGCAGCAGGTCACCGAAGACGACTACCCGGCGATTGCCGAACTGGGCGATGGTGGCGTCTATGCCATGCGCCTTGACGAGATCCGCCCGCCCGCGCCGCGTCCCTTCGAGGAAGTGCGCGCCGAGGTTGCCGAAGGCTGGGACAAGGACAAGACCACCGAGATGCTGGTCGCGCAGGCCGAAGACCTCGCGCAGCAGATCAAGGACGGTGCCAGCTTCGAGGATCTGGGCCTCGAGCCGACCCGCGAAGAGCGGCTGACCCGCGACGCGCAGATCCCCGAGATGCCCGCCGCGCTGTTGCCCGCCGCCTTCGAGATGACCGAAGGCGAGACCCGCGCCCTGCCCGGCGACGGTGCCGCGCTGGTCATGCAGCTCGACGGGATCGCGCCGGTCGATCGCGACACGGATGCCTCCAAGCAGCTTGAAGGGCTGCTGCGTGACCGGGCCGCAAACAGCGTGGCGCAGGACCTCTTCCGCGCCTATGTCACCGACATTCAGGAGCGTGCCGGGGTCTCGATCGACCAGCAGGCGGTGAATGCCGTTCACACCAACTTCCGGTAAGCCAATGGTCACTCTCACGCCTTCCTACGAAGAGTTCGCCCGCGCCTATGAAGCGGGCGAAAACCAAGTCGTCTACACGCGGCTCGCCGCCGACCTCGACACGCCGGTGTCGCTGATGCTCAAGCTGACGGGGGCGGCCAAGGACGCCTTCATGCTGGAGTCGGTCACCGGCGGCGAGGTGCGCGGGCGCTACTCGATCATCGGCATGAAGCCCGACCTCGTGTGGAAATGCCACGGCCAGCAGGCGCGGCTGAACCGTCAGGCGCGCTTTGATCCCGAGGCCTTCGAGGAAGAAACCCTCGATCCGCTCGCCTCGCTGCGCGCGCTGATCGCCGAGAGCAAGATCGACCTGCCCGAGGATCTGCCGCAGGCCGCGGCGGGTCTTTTCGGCTACCTCGGCTATGACATGATCCGTCTGGTCGAGCGCCTGCCCAACGTGAACCCCGATCCGCTTGGCCTGCCCGACGCGGTGATGCTGCGCCCCTCGGTGGTGGCGGTGCTCGACGGGGTGAAGGGCGAGGTTACGGTCGTGGCCCCCGCTTGGGTGCAGTCGGGCCAGTCGGCGCGCGCCGCCTATGCGCAGGCCGCCGAACGGGTGATGGACGCGGTGCGCGATCTGGAACGCGCGCTGCCGCAGGCGGGCCGCGAGTTGGGCGAGGCGCGCGAGGTCGGTGAGCCGGTCTCGAACTTCACCCGCGAGAGCTATAAGGCCGCGGTCGAGAAGGCCAAGGATTACATCCGCGCGGGCGACATCTTTCAGGTGGTTCCGGCGCAGCGCTGGACGCAGGATTTCCCGCTGCCGCCCTTCTCGCTTTATCGCAGCCTGCGGCGTACCAACCCGTCGCCCTTCATGTTCTATTTCAACTTCGGCGGCTTTCAGGTGGTCGGCGCAAGCCCCGAGATCCTCGTGCGGGTCTTTGGCCGCGAGGTCACCATCCGCCCGATCGCTGGCACCCGCCCGCGCGGTGCCACCCCCGAGGAAGATCGCGCGCTCGAGGCCGATCTTCTGGCGGACAAGAAGGAACTGGCCGAGCACCTCATGCTGCTCGATCTGGGGCGTAACGACACCGGCAAGGTCTCGAAGATCGGCACCGTGCGCCCGACCGAGCAGTTCACCATCGAGCGCTACAGCCACGTGATGCACATCGTGTCGAACGTCGTGGGCGAGCTGGCCGAGGATCAGGACGCGCTGTCGGCCTTCTTTGCCGGGATGCCCGCAGGCACCGTCTCGGGTGCGCCCAAGGTGCGCGCGATGGAGATCATCGATGAGCTGGAGCCCGAAAAGCGCGGCGTCTATGCGGGCGGTGTGGGCTACTTCAGCGCGGGCGGCGACATGGACATGTGCATCGCCCTGCGCACCGCCATCGTGAAGGATGAAAAGCTCTACATTCAGGCGGGCGGCGGCGTGGTCTACGACAGCGACCCCGAGGCCGAGTATATGGAGACCGTCCACAAGTCGAACGCCATCCGCCGCGCGGCCGCCGACGCGGCCCGCTTCACCGGCTCGGGCAATGGCTGACACGGCTCCGGCCCTGTCCGCGTCAGCTGCGAGGCGGCGCGGACAGCCAGACTGAGCACTTGAAGCCGCGCCGAGATTTCCGCGCGGCTTTCTGTTAATCTCCTGAGCAAGGGGGATTTCGCATGACACCGATCGACTTCTGGTACTCCATCGGCAGCACCTACAGCTACCTGACCGTCATGCGCCTGCCTCAGCTGGCGGAAGCCGAAGGGGTTGAGGTCCGCTGGCATCCGTTCAACGTCCGCCACGTGATGGTCGCGCAGAACAACATCCCCTTTAAAGGCAAGCCGGAAAAGACCGCCTACATGTGGCGCGACATCGCGCGGCGGGCCGAGGGGTACGGGCTTTCGCCGAAGCTTCCGGCGCCCTATCCACTGGCGGGGCTGGTGCTGGCCAATGAGGTGGCCGAGCTCGGCATGCACGAGGGCTGGGGCATCGACTACACGAGCGCCACCTATCGGCGCTGGTTCGAACAAGGCGAGCCTGCGGGCGAGGCTCCGAACCTGCCTGAAAGCCTGCGCGAGATCGGTCAGGACCCCGAGCGGGTGATGGAGCGCGCCGGGTCAGAAGAAATCGTTCAGGCGCTCGCCAGCGCCACCGCCGATGCCATGACGCTGGGGGTGTTTGGCTCACCGAGCTTTCTGGTGGGACACGAGCTTTTCTGGGGCGATGACCGGCTCGAGGACGCCATCGCATGGGCTATGAGCCACTGACACGGCGCGCGCTGATCCGCACACCGCGTCAGATCAACCGTGGGTCAGTCCGCTTCAAACACACCGCAGGCCAGACGGCTGCCCGCATCGCCCGAGGGCTGGCTTTCGTAGTCATCCGGCCCCGCGTGCACGATGAAGGCCGAGCCATCGTCGTCCATCATCAGGCTTTCCACATCGAAATCGGGCAGGAAGGCCTCGACCGTCACCGCGCCATCGGCGGGCACATGCGCGTTCGGCAGATCACCCGGATGCGGCCCGCCTTCGACCATCACGCCATGCTCGGCATCTCCCGCGAGGTGGCCGCCCGCCGAGGTGAAATCGCTGGCCGAGCAATCGCCGGTCTCGTGGATGTGGATGCCATGCACGCCTTCCGGAAGGCCCTGCAGCTCGACGCTGGCATGCGCCATGCCCGAGGGGGTGTCGGTGACCGTCACGGTGCCAATGGCGCTGCCATCGGTGCCCGACAGCTGCGCGGTGGCGGTGGCGGCGGCAACCGGCGCGGCAGCGAGAGTGACAAGCGCGGTGGCTAGGGCAAATCGTTTCATGAAAATCTCCTCTGTGCGGCGCGATGCGCGCCTGCCTCAGAGAGCCAACGCGTAGCGCCAAACCCGGTTGCAGCATCGCGGCAAAAAACCGCGCGTGGCTGCGCCCTCTTCCGAAACAGGCGGAAATGATTAACTCTTCTGGGGAAGGCAGCGGCCACGGGTGCCGCCCGCCCAGCGAGAGAGGCTCTGCCCATGTCCTGGTCATTTCCCATCGGTCGCCTGTTCGGCTCGGAGCTGCGGGTGCATGCGACCTTCGTTCTGCTGCTGCTCTGGATCGGCGCGGCGGCGTGGTCGGTGGGCGGCGCGGCGGCGGCGGTGCAGAACATCCTCTTCATCCTCGCCCTCTTCGCCTGCGTCGTGGCGCATGAGTTCGGCCACGCGCTGACCGCCCGGCGCTTCGGCATCAAGACGCCCGATATCACGCTGCTGCCGATCGGTGGGCTGGCGCGGCTCGAGCGGATGCCCGAAAACCCGGTGCAAGAGATCCTCGTCGCGCTGGCCGGGCCCATGGTAAACGTGGTGATCTGGCTGGTGCTGGTGCTGCTTGGCGCCTCTTCGGGCTTCGGCGGGCTCGAAGGGCTTGGCACCGGCACCGGCGCCTTCCTCGGGCAGCTTGCGTCGATCAACCTCGCGCTGGCGCTGTTCAACATGATCCCCGCCTTTCCGATGGACGGAGGCCGCGTGCTGCGCGCCGTGCTGGCGCTGCGCATCGGACGGGTGAAGGCCACGCAGGCGGCGGCCACCACCGGGCAGATCCTCGCCTTTGGCCTTGCCTTCTGGGGGCTCAGCTCGGGCAATTTCATCCTGATCCTGATCGCCATCTTCGTGTTCTTCGCCGGACAGGCGGAAAGTCAGGACGTCGCGAGCCGCGCGGTGGCGCATGATCTTCTGGCGCGCGACGCGATGATCACCAGCTTTGAGGCGCTGCGCCCCGAGGACACGCTGGCGATGGCCGGGCAGACCCTGATCCGCACCACGCAGCACGAGTTTCCGGTGCTGGCCCCCGGCGGCGAGCTTGCGGGCTTTCTGACCCGCGATGCGCTGTTTCGCGGCATGGCCGAGGATCACGCGGCGCGGCAGGTTTCGGAGCTGATGACCGAAGTGCCGCAACTGCCCCTCGCCGCGCCGCTGCAATCGGTGCTGGACGCGCTGGCACAAGCGCCCGCCGTGGCGGTGATCGACGCGCAGAGCCGCGTTCTGGGCTATGTCACGCGCGAGAATGTGGGCGAGCTGATGGTGCTGCGCGGGCCCGGCATGACCGGCTGAGCGTTGCCGTCTCGCACAGGGAAAACCGGCTGATTGGCGCCGCCGCGACGGGAGGGATTGCGCCATGTGCCATGATGTGGAAAGCCCACGGCGGGGGAGAATTTCCAAGAGGCATACTATGACGAATGCGCTTTCCAAGCTGCTCGGCACGCGCGATTGGCTGCTTGCCGATGGCGCCACGGGCACCACGCTGTTCAACATGGGGCTTGCGCCAGGCGATGCGCCCGAACTGTGGAACGAGACGCAGCCGGGCAAGATCCGCGCCCTCTACCAAGGGGCGGTCGACGCGGGATCCGATATCTTTTTGACCAACTCTTTTGGGGCCAATGCCGCCCGGCTGAAGCTACATGACGCCGGGGGCCGTGCCCGCGCTCTCTCGCGCTGCGCCGCCGAACTGGGGCGTGAGGTGGCCGACGCCGCCGGGCGCCCGGTGGTGGTCGCCGGATCGGTCGGCCCCACGGGCGAGATCATGGAGCCGGTCGGCACGCTCAGCCACGCGCTGGCGGTTGAGATTTTCGAAGAGACCGCCGCCGGGCTGAAGGAAGGCGGCGCCGATGTGCTCTGGCTCGAGACCATCTCGGCGCCCGAAGAGGTCCGCGCCGCCGCCGAGGCCTTTGCCCGGCAGGACATGCCGTGGTGCGGCACCATGAGCTTTGACACCGCAGGGCGCACGATGATGGGGGTCACCTCGGCCGAGTTCGGGCGGCTGGTCGAGAGCCTGCCGAACCCGCCGCTGGCCTTTGGCGCCAATTGCGGCACTGGCGCGTCGGACCTTCTGCGCACGGTGCTGGGCTTTGCCGCCAGCGGCACCGAACGGCCGATCATCGCCAAGGGCAACGCCGGGATCCCGCGCTATGAGGACGGCCATATCCACTATGACGGCACGCCGGATCTGATGGCCGATTACGCGGTGATGGCGCGCGACGCCGGGGCGCGGATCATTGGCGGCTGCTGCGGCACGACGCCGGAGCACCTGCGCGCCATGCGCGCGGCGCTGGAAGAGCGCCCGCTGGGCCCGCGCCCGACGCTTGAGCAGATCGTCGCGGCGCTGGGTCCGTTCAGTTCCGAGAGCGACGGGCTGAGCGGCTCTGCCCCCGAGCGCGCGCGGCGCGGGCGTCGCCGGGGCTGACCGGCGCGGCTTTCGGGCGGCCAAGAATGCCGGTCAGACGGTGATCTTCTGCGCTTGCGAGCCGGTTCGGGTGGTGCGCTAGGCAACGTCCTTCGAAGAGATCTGGGTCTCAGAACAGGGACAGCTGATCACCGGCCCGGGGCGGCGCTCGGAACAGATCGCAGCGCAGCGCCGGCTGCGCCGCGTCCAGCCCGAGCCGCCGCACCGCCTTGTCGAACCGCTGCGCGATCAGCTGCGCATAGGTCCCCTCGCCGCGCATCCGGCTGTGCCAGCGCGCCGAATAGTCCTGCCCACCGTGCATCTCGCGCAGCCGCGCCATCACCCGCGCCGCGCGCCCCGGGTAATGCTCTTCCAGCCATGCGCGCCAGAGCGGCGCGACCTCGCGCGGCAGGCGCAGCATGATCCAGCTGGCGGCGCTCGCCCCGGCCTCGGCCCCGGCGGCAAGGATGCTCTCAAGCTCGGGGTCGGTCAGCGCGGGCACCATCGGCGAGGCCATAACCCGCACCGGGATGCCCGCCGCGCTCAGCCGCTGGATCGTCGCCAGCCGCCGCGCTGGCGCAGGCACCCGCGGCTCCATCCGGCGGGAAAGATCGGCGTCCAGCGTGGTGACCGAAATGCCGACCCGCACCAGCCCGCGCGCGGCCATATCCGACAGGATGTCGATGTCGCGCTCAATCAGCGTGCCCTTGGTGACGATCGCCACCGGGTGGTTGAACTCCGACAGCACCTCAAGGCAGGCGCGCATGATGCCCCGGTCGCGCTCGATCGGCTGGTAAGGGTCGGTGTTGGTGCCAATCGCCAGCGGCGCCACGTCGTAACCCTTTGCCCGCAGCTCGCGCGCCAGCACCTGCGGCGCCTCGGGCCGCGCCACCAGCCGCGTCTCGAAATCCAGCCCCGGCGAGAGGCCAAGATAGGCGTGACTGGGCCGGGCGAAACAGTAGATGCAACCATGTTCGCAGCCACGGTAGGGATTGATCGACCGGTCGAACGGCAAGTCGGGCGAGCGCACGCGGTTGATCATACTGCGCGGGCGTTCTTCCGAGACCTCGGTGCGCAGCGGCGGAAGATCTTCGGGAATGTCCCAGCCATCATGCGCATCGGCATAGGAATAGCGCTCGAACCGGCCGCTGTCGCGCGAGCCCGCACCGCGCCCCCTGCGGCGCTCTTTTTCGACGATGCGGGACATCTCGCTCATGGCGCCACGGTAGAACATAAAGTGAACATACGCAATCTCCCCGGCGCGCAGGTCGCCTCCGGGCCCGCCGGTGTCGCAATCGGCCATGAGCGGGCGCGCACCCGGGCGCAGGCTGGAAAGAAGTTGCAAGGCAGTTGCAAGGGAGGTGACCATGGCCGACGACGAGATCATTCTCTCGGAACTCGATGACGCCGAACTGGTCGAGCAGATGTTCGACGATCTCTACGACGGGATGAAGGAAGAGATCGAGGAAGGCGTGACCATTCTTCTGGATCGGGGCTGGGCACCCTACCGGGTGCTGACCGAGGCGCTGGTCGGCGGCATGAAGATCGTCGGCGAGGATTTCCGCGATGGCATTCTCTTCGTGCCCGAGGTGCTGCTGGCCGCCAATGCGATGAAGGGCGGCATGTCGATCCTCAAGCCGCTGCTGGCCGAGACCGGCGCGCCGACCATCGGCAAGATGGTGATCGGCACGGTCAAGGGCGACATCCACGACATCGGCAAGAACCTTGTGGCGATGATGATGGAGGGCGCGGGGTTCGAGGTGGTCGATCTGGGGATCAACAACGCCGTCGAGGCCTATCTCGAGGCGATGGCCACGGAAAAGCCCGACATCCTCGGCATGTCCGCGCTGCTCACCACCACGATGCCCTATATGAAGGTGGTGATCGACACGATGGTCGCCGAGGGGCTGCGCGACGATTACATCGTGCTGGTCGGCGGCGCGCCGCTGAACGAGGAATTTGGCCGTGCCATCGGGGCCGACGCCTATTGCCGCGATGCCGCCGTCGCCGTGGAAACCGCCAAGGAACTGGTCGCCCGCCGCCACAACCGCGCCCCCGCGCAATGAGCCCAGCCTTTGCGGCCCGCCCCCGGCCCCAGCGGCTCTGCCTGCCGGTCCGGCGCAGGAATGTGGCCGAATTTCGCTTTTGCCTTTGCTTTCACGGGGACAGGCCCCTATCTTTAGAGACAGGGAAAGGAGATGCCCATGCCGGTGACCACGCTTGTGACCCTTCTTATCGCGGTTCTCGCTTCTGCGGGGCTGACCGTGTGGGCCTTCGTCGCCTGGGGCGCCAGCAAGGTGATCCCGCTGCTTCTCGCCGTCGCGCTGCTGATCCGCTGGGGCATGTCCTCTGTGCCAGCAGATGACACCCGCGCCTGACTTCATCGGGCCTGACACTTCCGGTTCTGAGCCTTCTCAGGCCGACTTTTCTGTACCTGACACTTCTGGACCTGGCGCAGAGTTAAGGCCGCGCCGTGACGGGCCGCCCCCCGCGCCTGCCCGCATCCTGCTGATCGCCTGCGGCGCGCTGGCCCGCGAAATCCTCGACATCAAGGCGCAGGCCGCTGGCAGCTTGGACCATCTGGACCTGCGCTGCCTGCCCGCCGAGCTTCACAACACGCCGGACCGCATCCCCGAGGCCGTGCGCGCTGCCGTGGCGGCGCAGCGCGCGCAGTATGACGAGATCAAGCTGCTCTACGCCGATTGCGGCACCGGCGGGCGACTGCAGGCGCTGTGCGACGAGCTTGGCATCGAGATGCTGCAAGGCCCCCATTGCTATGCGTTTTTCGACGGCGTCGCGCGGTTCGAGGCACGGGGCGAGATGCGCAGTTTCTTCCTCACCGATTTCCTCGTGCGCCAGTTCGACGCTTTTGTCTGGCGTCCGCTCGGGCTCGACCGGCACCCGGATCTGCGCGAGATGTATTTCGGCCAGTACACCACGCTGGTGCATCTTGCGCAGACCGACGACCCGGCGCTTGCGGCGCTCGCCGAGACACACGCCGCCCGCCTTGGCCTCGCCTTCGAGCGGCGGCTGACCGGCTATGGCGATCTGCAGCGCGACCTCAGCCGCTGGGCGCGCGCCGAGGGCTGACGCGCTCCCAAGCCCGCCAGCCGCTCAATGCCCGTCAGGCGGAAAGATCAGCCGTCGTTCTGCTGGCGCTTCAGCAAGGCCGAGACCGGCACCAGCGCCACGCTGTTGGCGCGGTCCTGCAGCCCCCACAAGAGCAGCGCCGAGACCGTGTCGGCGCGCAGACGGCCCAGCATCACCACGCCCTCTTCCTGACGCGCCTTGAAGGCGGCCTGATCGAGGAACCGGCGCATCACCCGCGGGTCCTGCCCCTTGCCGTCGAAGTCCCGGAACACGGTCAGCGCCGGAACGCCCTCGCGGCGCGCCAGCGCCTCGGCGGTGTTGAGCCCATTGGCCATCAGCAGCAGCCCATGGCCGGTATCGCGCAGGAACTGCGCCGCCTGCGTGCCGATTTCGCGGCTTTGATGCAGGCCCAGATCCGGCCCTTCGAGCACGCCGATGGCCTCGGGGACCGCGCCAAGCGCGCCTTCGAGTGCGACCTCGGTATCGGCGGGCGTGGCATTCTCGGGCAGGTCGGACAGAGCCAGCACCTCGAACCCGCGCGCGCGATAGGCCGCCGCGGCCGCCGCGGCATCGGGATGGTCCGCCGAGATCGCAAAGCTCACCGGGAAGGGGAACGCCTCGACCGCCTCCGGCCCAAGCGGCCCGCTGCCGTCATCAATCAAGACAATCGACAGCGCGGGCTCGCCGGCGGGAAGATCCGTGGCGGCCGCATAACGATAGAGCGGGCTGTCCTGCGGCGCGGGGGCTGTGGTGTCCGGTACTTCTTCGGCGTCCGAGACCACCGGCAGGCGGCTTTGCGGCACCGCGCCTTCGCGCCCTACCAGCGTGTCGGCGGGCGTGCCAATGGCCGGGCGCTCCTCTTGCGGCGCGGGCTCGGAGGTTTCGCTGCGCTCCGGGGTCAGCACGGTGACGCGGGGCTTTTCCGGCTCTGCCTCGGGCAGCGGAGATTTGTCCATTTCGGGTGCTTCCGAAACAGCGTCGGGGGCCGGTTCCGGCTCTGCCGCCAGCCCGCTGTCCTCTGCCGGTTGCGGCGGTTGGGCCGGGTCGGTGGAAACGGCGGGCTGCGCTTCGGCCAGCGGTGCCTCGGGCGGCAGCGTCGGAAGCCCCGGCTGCACTGGAGCATCGCCGCCCACGGCCAGCCGCGCGGCCTCGGAGGTGCCGGGGGCGTCGGGGGCCTGCGGCGCGGGAATGGGCTCGGGCCGCTGCGAGGGCTGGGTGTCGGGCGCGCTGCCCTCGGC